>JANOWX010001054.1:0-1690 GCA_031418175.1 Acidobacteriota bacterium
GGCCAAAGGCCACGTCGCCGCCCGCGAATAGGCCGGGCGCGCTGGTGGCCAGCGTCGCGCGTTCAACTTTGATCGTGCCTTGCGGCGTAAGCTCGACGCCGTCGGCGGGTTTGATGAACGAGAGATCGGCTTGCTGGCCGATGGCGAGAATCACCGAATCGGCTTCCAGCGTTTCGCTGAACTCTTCGTCGAATTGCGGACTGAAGCGGCCCTGTTCGTCATAGGTGCGTTTGACGCCTTTGAATTCCGCCGCCTGCACGCGGCCATTGCGGCTGACGAAGCGGCGCGCGCTGCGTTGCGGATGAAAGACGATGCCTTCGCGGTGCGCTTCTTCAAACTCTTCTTTGCCCTGCGTCGTGCGCATCACGGGCAGTTCATCGAATGATTCCAGGCTGACCATGTGCACTTCGGTCGCGCCCGCCCTGATGGCAGCGCGCGCGGCATCAAGTGCGGTCTTCAGTTCACCGGCGCCTTCTTCCTCTACACCTGCTGCTTCCAACCCAGCGCGCAACGCCAGCCGCGCGGCATCAAAGGCGACGAAGCCGCCGCCGATGACGAGCACCTTCTTGCCCAACTGCATGCGGTAACCGTTGTTGATATTGATCAGGTAATCCACGGCTTTGATAACGCCGTCGAGTTCGGCCCCTTCGATATTGAGGTCGCGGCCCTTTTGCACGCCGACGCTGAGGAAGACCGCGACGTAGCCATCCGCTTTCAATTCCTGCAAACCGAACTCAGCCGTCAGCGGCGTGCCGTAGCGAAGCTCGACGCCGAGCTGTTCGATCTTGGCGATCTCTTTGGCGATGACGGCGCGCGGCAAACGGAATTCGGGAATGCCATGAAACATCATCCCGCCCGCTTGTTCGGTCGCTTCGAAAATCGTCACGCTGTAACCCATCAGCGCCAGATCGTGCGCGCAGGCCAAACCCGCCGGGCCCGCGCCGATGACGGCGACCTTTTGCCCGCGCGGCGTCTGGCGGCGATTGGCTTGCAGAATCGGCAAATGCCCGCGCACCTTGTTGCCCAAATCGCTGTGGCCTGTGCGCAATTGATCTTGCGTATCAGGCGCGAGCGATTCGACACCATAGCGCTCAGTCACGAAGCGTTTCAGCGCGCGAATGCTGACGGGCGCGTCAATCTTGCCGCGCCGGCAATGATCTTCGCAGGGCGCGGCGCAGATGCGTCCGCACACCGAAGCCAGCGGGTTGGGCGAACGCGCGACGAAATAGGCGTCTTCAAATTTGCCTTGCGCGATCAGTTGCACGTAGCGGCCCGCGTCGGTGTTGACCGGGCACGCCGCCTGGCAAGGCACCATGGCTTTCCAAAATTCAACATCGGGCAAGATTGTCTTGTACTTGAAGTCACTCATGTCAGGCGTTCCCTCGTTTCATTGCCAGCGTCTTTGCAAAGCCTGAACCACAAAGCGTTGAACTGCGGCAGGCCGGGGAATTTTGAGCGAATGTGGCCTATTTAAGGGGGTTTCAACTCTCAACCGGCGGCGTGGAAACGATCTTTCTTGTTTGAATGTCCAGCGCGCTGCTTGAATTTTCGCAGCGCGGATTTCCAGGTGCGCGTGATTCCGCAGCATCCCGCGCGATTTTGCGCAGACAACATTTGCCGCTCAGGGCAATGGTCGCGCCACTATGCGGAAGCCCAGATCGTGGTGCCTGACTGCTGGTTGAAACGAATC
>JANOWX010001055.1:0-3424 GCA_031418175.1 Acidobacteriota bacterium
AAATCGAATCGGTAGTGGGGAAGGCCGTGCCACCGTGTCCGTAGCCCGACCGTGAGGGAGGGCTGGCGTCGAGTAAAACCGCCGGGTTTCATCCCAACCACGCCCTCCCTCACGGTCGGGCTACTGACACATCTCGCCCCATTTCCCCGCTACCCACGAACAAAGCATCATCCCCCTTATGACAGCTACCGATCAGTCCAACCTCAAATCCGCCGCGACCGCCGCTTTGTCGGTCTTCATTTCGTATGCCCGGCAAGATGTGGCGGTGGCAGAGCAGGTCGAAGCCTTCCTGCGCGCTGCCGGGGTGCGGGTCTTCCGTGACCGCAAAGACATTCATTCCGGCGACAACTGGCCCCACGTCATCGAGCAGGAATTACGCCAGTGCCAGCGGATGGTTTTGTTGCTGTCCGGCCATTCGATGCCTTATCACAAAGAGTCTTACCTCGAATGGTTCTTCTTTGACGGCGAGCGCAAGCCGATTCATCCGCTGTTGATTCAGTCATGCGATTTGTTTTACCGGCTGCGCGTCTATCACCACCTCGATGCGCGCAAAGATTTGCCCGCCGCGCTCACGCAATTGCTGGCCGATCTGCGCGCCGATTTTGACTTGCCGCACCCCAGCACGGACGCCGAAAAAATCAGCATCGTCGCCAGCCCGCAGGTCGAAGCGCGTTCGGTGTCTGAAGCGTTGCAAGCCTTGCGCGCGGCTGTGCTCGACCCGCAAGGCGGCGTAGTCCTTTCGCTCGAGCAAGCCTGTGCGGTGAAAGACCACAAGCCTGCCGACCTTGATGAATATCGGTTGGGGCGCATCGCCGAATGGTCGTTGCCGCGTTACACGCTTGATAAACGTTTCGTCAATCTGACCTTGCTGTTGGATAAAGGCGAGACCGAAACCCAGCGCTGGCACAAGGCTGAAGACTTCCGCTTTAACGATCTGCGCGCGGTGCTCGCGCAAACGCCGGATGATCCGGCCTTGGTGTTGTTGGGCGCGCCGGGCAGCGGCAAATCTACGTTATTGCGCCGTTTCCAACTCGATCACAGTCTTGAGCGCTTGCGTGATGGCGGCCCGCAAGTCACGTTTTTTGCGCCGTTGAATAGCTATCGCGCCGCCGCGCAAGGCAGCTTGCCCGAACCGCGTGAATGGCTGGCGGCGCGTTGGGCGCGCGATTATCCGCAGCTGCCCGCGCTCGAACCGCAGTTGCAACACGGGCAAGTGCTCTTGCTGCTGGATGCGCTCAACGAGATGCCGCATCAGAGCGCCGCTGATTATCACCGGCTGGTCGGGTTGTGGCGCGACTTCATTCACGAAGCCACGCGCCAGGGCAATCGCATTGTCTTTTCGTGCCGCAGTCTGGATTACAGCGCCAGTTTGAGCAGCCCCCTTTTGCGCGTCCCGCAAATCGAAGTGCAGCCGCTGGAGGCCGCGCAGATGCAAACGTTTCTGGCCGCGTATTGCCAGGCCCACGCCGCCCGCCTCTGGCTGGCCTTAAAAGACACGCCGCAATTCAAGCTCTATCAGACGCCCTATTTTCTGAAGCTGCTGTGTGACCAGATCGAAGCCACGGGCGAATTGCCGAAAGGCCGCGCGGAACTCTTCACCGGGTTTGTGCGGCAAGCCTTGCAACGCGAGCGGACGGGCGAACTCTTTGGACTGGCAGGCGGACTGCTCAGCGAAGCCGATCACCAAAAACTCAGTTTGGGCAATCGCTGGCGCAATGCTTTTGAATTGCCTGAACGCGGCGTGTTGTTGCCGAAACTCGCTGAACTGGCCTTTGCCATGCAACGGCGCAGTTTGGAAACCGAAGGCGCGCAGGTGCGCATTGATTATGACGCTGCGTGCGACTTGTTGGCAGACCCGCAAGCCGAACGTCTGCTCAAGGCGGGCCTGGCGCTCAACGTGCTCGATCAGGACGTGGCGCAATTTGAGATCACCTTCTTTCACCAGTTGTTGCAAGAGTATTTCGCCGCCCGCCAGTTAGCCAAAGCGCCCGACCCCGCGCTGGTACACGTCGAATGGACAACGGACAAGGCGCGTCCAGCGTTGGCCGAAACTGTGGCCGGGTTGGCGGATGGCGATCCGTTGCCGCCGCTGCCCCAGACGGGCTGGGAAGAAACGACGTTGACCGCCGCGCCGATGGCCCGTGACCCGCAAGCCTTCATTCGCGCGTTGCTGGTCGTGAACCTGCCGCTCGCCGGACGTTGTGCCGCCGCGCCTGAAGCCCAGGTCAGCGAAACGTTGAAAGATGAATTGCGGGCGGCCTTGCGCCAGCGTGCGCAAGACTTCGCGCAAGCCGATCTGCGCGCGCGCATTGCGGCGGGCGAAGCCTTGGGTTTGCTCGGTGATCCGCGCTTCAAGCTGGGTGGTTCACAAGGGCAATGCCTGTTGCCGCCGTTGGTCAAAATTGCGGGCGGCAAATACACCATCGGCGATGACAAGGGTGAGTATGACCGTGAAAAGCCCGCGCATACGGTCGAACTCGCGGCCTTTGAGATCGGGCAGTTCCCGGTGACAAATGCCGAATACGCCAAATTTATCGAAGCGCGTGGTTACGCAGACGAGCAATGGTGGGATACACCGTCAGCCTCGGCCTGGCTGAAAGAGGGCGGGAGCGAGGGCGCAAAAGAGTCGTGGCGTGAGACCCGCCAGCTTCTGCAACGGAACTGGTCAGAGGCAGAGATTCGCAAGCAGGCGAATTTCACGCCGGAACAAAAAGACCAATACATTGAAGTGCGCAATGAAACGGATGAGGAATTTGAGCAAAGGCTTGAAGAATGGTTTCCCGTCGGCAAGCTTTATCGCGAGCCTGAATACTGGAACGACACGCGCTTCAACAATCCGGCGCAACCGGTCGTCGGCGTGACGTGGTATGAGGCGCGCGCCTATTGCAATTGGCTGACGGCGAATGCGTCGGATGGGCGGCTTTATCGCCTGCCCACCGAATTTGAGTTTGAAGCAGCCGCGCGCGGCAAGGCCGGACGCCAGTTTCCTTATGGCAAGAAATTCGACCACCGCCGTTGCAATACTTTTGAGAGCCACCTTCGCCGCACGACGCCGGTGGGCATCTTTGACAACGCGACGCCCGAAGGCGCTTATGACCTGATCGGCAATGCCTATACGTGGACGCTTTCGATTTACGATCAGCAACGCTTCCCGTACCCATACCGTCCTGACGCTGGCCGCGAAGACGTCTCGGCAATAGACGTGAAGCGTGTCCTGCGGGGCGGCGCGTGGGACAACCTTCAGTTGCTCGCGCGCGCCGTCTATCGTTTCAACAATCCGCCGGGCTTCCGTGACTACCTTACCGGTTTTCGGGTGGTGGTGGTGAGTCCCCCTTCTTAGATTGGCTCTGATCACTGTTCTTGGGGCGGTGCGCGAAGCGCAGGTGCGTATGCACCAGCCCCCTGCGCCGCTTTGGGCGCAGGC
>JANOWX010001056.1:0-6140 GCA_031418175.1 Acidobacteriota bacterium
CCTGTTCGGCATCTACAACCGCAATGTGCAAAAGGTCGGGTTGCAGATTGATGGCAATCTGCTGGTTTCGGTGAAAGCCCTGCAAATCACGGGCGGCGCAGATTTCGCGGAAAACTTCGATGTGCGAACCGAGAAAAATTCAGGCAACGGCGCGGCGACGGAAATTCAACCGGGCCTGGTTGTGACGATTGATCCGGCCAATCCTGGCAAACTCAACCTTAGCCGGCACTAGCGGCAGGGTCGCCTCCATCGCCGTGCTGAAAGGCAGTGCGATTGCCGCCAGCGGGATGCTGCCGGTGACCGGCGTCGCTCCCGGACTGTTCTCGGCGAATGCCGGCGGTCAAGGCGTGGCCGCCGCCGTCGCCTTGCGCGTGCCGCTGACGGTTCGCAAAGCATCGAGGCGTTGAGCCGCTTTGATCAGCAACTAGGCCGCTTCGTCGGTTTGCCAATTGACCTCGGCCCCGCAGGCGATCAGGTCTTCCTGGTGCTCTTCGGCAGGGGCTTCCGTGGACGTAGCGCGTTGGAAGCCGTCACCGCCACCATCGGTGACGAAGAGGCCGAAGTCCTCTTCGCGGGCGGATTGGCAGGCTTTGCCGGGCTGGATCAGGCCAATGTGCGGTTGCCGCGCAGTCTGGCCGGAAAAGGTGAGGTCAACGTTTTGTTCACGGTGGATAACCGCTTGGCGAATGCCGTGACGGTTAATGTCAAGTAGTCGCATCGGCTGATAATTTGAAGCGGAACCGCGAGTGCTGAAGTAAGGGTTAACCAGATGCTCTTTCACTGCTCGCCGTTCCGTTTCTAGGGGCGAAGCCATCGTGATTGCCGCCAGCGCGATTGCCATCATTTCGGCCTTGATGTTTTTTGGCAGGCTGCGGCGGAAAAGGAAAACCGCGCAGGCGGTTGCCGCAAACCGCAGTTGATAGAACAGCCTTCCGCTCAGTTCCCGTGCGGCATAGAATGACCGCCACCGGAACCCAATCCAACAGCGGAGAACTCTATGGCTAATCCAAAAGCATTCAACCGCACCGTACCGCAGCAAATCTTTGACCGTCTCAGTACATTCATTGTGTTGGCGGGCGGCTTACTACTCGCGCTTAGCTCATCAGGCTTGGCCCAGACGGGCGCAGTACAGCCGCTGTTGCCTGGTGTCGCCCTCGAACGTGAGTTGGTGAGTGGTCAAATTCATCACTATCAATTCGCGCTTTCCCTCGGACAGTTTGCGCAAGTCGAAGTTGAGCCGCTAGGCATCCCGCTGGTTGTCGAGGTCTTCGGCGCGGACGGCAAGCCACAGGCCAAGACCGGCAGCACGGTCGAGCGAGAGACACTGCGCTGGGTGGCCGCAAGCGCGGGTGTTTATCGCCTGGCCATCAACGCGGCGGAGCAGGACTCCACGGGGCGTTACAAAATCACGCTGGCCGCAATTCGACTGGCCACCCCACGGGATCGAGAGAGTGTCGCGGGTGATGAATTGATGAACGAGGGCGCGCAACTCGCGGCGCAGAATGCCAAAGAGGCGCAGCAGGCCGCCCTCAGAAAGTATGAGGAAGCGCTGGCGCGCTACCGTGTGGCGGAAGATCGGCAAAATGAGAGCCACACGCTGAGTCAGCTCAGCCGGGGTTATCAGAATCTGGGCGAAACGCAGCGGGCGCTCGACTATATGCAACAGTCGCTCGCGGTGGCGCGCGCGCTCGGCGATCGTGAAGGCGAGGCTTACACGCTGCTGGGTATCGGGGTGATCTACGGCAATTTGGGCGAGTCGCAAAAAGTGTTGGAGGCATTTCAGCAGGCCTTGGCGCTGATGCAGACGCGCGGCGACCAGCGCGGCGAAGGGGCAGTGCGCACTTCACTGGGCAGCCTTTATCAGAGATTAGGCCAGTTCGAGCAGGCGCGTGAAGCCCTGACCCTGGCGCTGCCGTTGTTGCAGGCGGTGGGCGACAAACGCACCGCAGGCGTGACGCATAACAATCTGGGCGCGCTCTATCGCAATATGGGAAATTCGCCGAAAGCACTCGAACATTATTTACTGGCGCTCCCGCTGCTGCGCGCGAGTGGCGAGAAAAACGTCGAAGCCGTGACGCTGGATAATCTGGGCGTCCTCTATCGCACGCAGGGCGAACTGCCGCAAGCGCTCGACTACTTCAAGCAGGCGCTGAGCTTGCGCCGCACGCTCGGCAACAAACGCGGCGAGGCCGTCACGCTCGACAATCTCGGCGCGGTCTATCAGCGCATGGGCGAGCCGCGCCAGGCGTTGGAATATCACCGGCAGGCCTTGCCTTTGTTGCAAGCGGCGGGCGATTTGCTCAAAGCCGCCGTGACGCTGAACAACATCGGAGACGCGCAACGCACACTGGGCGAATTCAGTCAGGCGCTGGAGAGCCACCAGCAAGCCTGGCAGTTGTTGCAAAACACCGGCGACCGCATGGTGCAGGCCGCCACACTGCGGAAAAGAGCCGAAGCCGAACGCGAATTGGGACAGTTCACGGAAGCCCGCGCCGACATCGAGCAGGCGATCGCGCAACTGGAATTTGTGCGCGCCAACGTGAACAGCGAAGAAGAGCGCGCGGCCTTCTTTGCGACGGTGACCGATTTCTACGAATTCAACACCGACCTGCTGATGCAGATGCAGCAGCGCGCGCCGCAAGCCGGATACGCGCAACAGGCCTTGGAAATCAGCGAGCAAGCCCGCGCGCGCAGCCTGTTGGAGATGCTGCACGAAGCGCGCGCCGATTTGCGCCAGGGTGTGCCCGCCGCCTTGCTGGCAAGCGAGCAAGACCTGAACCAGCGTCTGACCGCCAGCCTGGATCAATTGAGCAAACTGCTGAAAGGCAAATACACCGCCGCGCAAAAGACCGCGGCTGAACAAGCGCTCGAAGCGCTCGTCGCCGAGCAGCGCCGCTTGCAGGCCGAGATCAAAAAGACCAGCCCGCGTTATGCCGCGCTGACGCAGCCGCAACCGCTCACCGCCGCCGAAATTCAAAGGCAGGTGCTTGATGACAACACGCTGCTGCTCGAATACGCGCTCGGCGAAAAACGCAGTTATCTGTGGCTGGTTTCGACCACTGCGGTGACAGCCTACGAATTGCCGCCACGCGCCGAGATCGAAACCGCCGCGCGCAAGGTTTACGCCTTGCTCACCACGCGCCAGTCCCAACCCGGTGTAACCGAGGCGCAACAACGCGCCCGGCGCGCCGCTGCCGAAACAGCCTTTGCGACGCAGGCCGCCGCGCTCAGCCGCATGCTGCTCGGCCCCGTGGCGGCGCAATTGGGCCAGCGGCGTTTGGCGATTGCGGCTAGTGGGGCGCTCGCTTATCTGCCTTTCGCGGCACTGCCCGATCCGGCGGCGACGGGCGCGGGGCAACCACTGTTGGCCGCGCACGAAATCATCAATTTGCCTTCGGCTTCGGTGCTGGCAGTTTTGCGTAACGAGATGGCCGGACGGCAAAAGGCGGAACGGGCCGTTGCCGTGCTGGCCGATCCGGTCTTTGAGGCCGGCGACCCGCGTGTCCTCAGCGCGCGCAAAAACAATCCGGCGCGCAAAGGCGCAGTAAAACTAGCGGCCAAACCACAGCCTGAACCTGCCGCGCTCAGCGCCGAATTGGCGCGGGCCGTGCGCTCCTTCAATGCGCCAACGAATCAAAGCGGCAGCGCGATGCCGCAACGCAGCGGCCTAACGCGGCTGCCCTTCTCGCGTGAAGAGGCCGAGGCGATTGCCGCGCTTGCCCCCGCCGCTCAGGTTTTGAAAGCGACCGGCTTCCAAGCCAGCCGCGCGTTGGCGCTGAAAGCAGAGTTGGGCCGTTATCGCATCGTCCATTTCGCCACGCACGGCTTGCTCAACGCCGAACATCCGGAGTTGTCGGGCCTGGTCTTTTCGCTGGTGGACGTAGCGGGGCAGCCGCAGGACGGCTTCTTGCGCTTGCACGAAATTTTCAACCTGCGCTTGGCGGCTGAGGTCGTGGTCTTGAGCGCCTGCCAAACCGCGCTTGGCAAAGAGATCAAGGGCGAAGGGCTGATCGGGTTGACGCGCGGTTTCATGTACGCGGGCGCGCCGCGCGTGGTGGCCAGCCTCTGGCAAGTGGATGATCTGGCGACGGCGGAACTGATGAAACGCTTTTATACCGGCATGCTCAAACAAGGGCTGCGACCGGCGGCGGCCTTGCGCGCGGCGCAATTAGAACTGCTGGGGCAAAAGCGTTATGCCGCGCCTTTCTATTGGGCGGCGTTTACGATTCAAGGAGACTGGCGCTGAGCCGCGGGTTGCGAGACCCGCTTGCATACGAAGCCGAACACCAACGCCCGCAGCAAGCACCGTCTTGCCGCCAATCGCGGCTCGGAACCGGGTTGCGTGCGCCCCGCAGGTTCAACGGTGGAGGTTTGTCTGGCTTACGCGAGCGCCGGGCACGAGGCCAGCCTAATGAGCATGGCGCACGAACTGGCGCATTCATTGGGCACGATTGATCTGTACGGCGCCAATAGCCAGAACTTTCGCTATTCCCTGATGAGTTCGACGATCTTTGGGCAGCCGGATGTGATGGAGACTTTCCAACTCGATCCCTGGCACAAGCTGCAATTCGGCTGGGTCGAGCCGAAGATTTATTCGATTGATTCGCCGAGCGCTGAAACGCTGGGCGCGGCGGAATTGGTCACGGGCGATGAACCGGTCATTCTTTACAGCCCGGCGCGCGGCTTCAACGAATACTACTTGCTGGAATACCGCACGAACAACCGGCCCGAAGGCGCGGGCTATGACGCCAACGTGCCCGGCAGCGGCCTGGTCATCTGGCATATCAAAACGGACGCGAACAAAGTGCCCGTCATCATCCCCAACCAGACGGTGCCGGGCGGGTTGGATTACGCGGTCTTCGTCAACGGCGCGCCGAACTTCCAACGCGGCGGCGGGACGCCCTGGCCGAGTTCAAGCGGCATTCTTTCGACTCCCACGGCTGGCGTGGTTCCTTACGCCTTGAAATGGCTGGACGGGCTGGGCGGCAACATGAAGCTCAAAGCCGGCAGCACGCTCGACAACGGCAACCGGCTGCGGATTTCGTGGGACAACTACAACACCTCCGAAGCGCCGAAAATTGCCCGCAAGATTCTCTACTACAACGCCAATCAAGGTTCAGGCGCGGTCGGTGTGATTGACGGGCAGAACAACCACTTGACGTTGACTTCGTATGAGCCGGGCGCGTTCGGGCAATGGACGCACATCGTGGGCGATTCGTCAGAGTTGTTTTACTACAACACGAACACTGGCGCGGCGGCCTTGGGCTATGTGAATGCGGCGGGCCAGCACGTCACGACGTGGGGCGTTGGCCCAGGATATTTTGGTCGGGGCTGGACGCACATCGTGCTGCACAAAGGCTATCTGTTCTTTTACAGCGCGGGCAATGGCGTGGCGGCCATCGGGCAGATGAGCACGAACGGTTTCCGCCAGGTCGCCTCGTATGCGGCGGGTAGCTTCGGGCTGGGCTGGACGAGCATTCTGAACACTACGAACGGCCTGCTCTTTTACCGCGCGGCGGATGGCGCGGGCGCGGTGGGCGATTGGGAATATGTTTACGCTGGCGTGCCGGGGCAGTTTGCGACGATCACGGGCGTGCGTTTCAAACAAGTCAGAGGCTACGCGCCGGGTTCGTTTACCGCTGGCTGGACGCACGTGGTGCAAACCAGCAATGGCGTGCTCTTTTACCGGGCGGCGGATGGCTTGCAGGTGATGACGGATGTCGCGGCGAATGGTGTGGTCAGCACACGCAGCAACACGGTGAAATATCTGCGCCGGGGCTGGACGTATATCGTGTCGGTGAATGACGACATCCTGTTTTACGATGCGAAGAACGGCGATGCGGCGGTGGGTGAGATTGCGAAATACAATCCCTGGCTGTTGTTGCGCAACATTGGCAGTCTGGTGATGAACAGGGAATTTCCGGGTTACTTTTCACCGGGCTGGACGCACCTGACCGGGACGGTTGATCCGACTGTGATTCGTTGAAGTCTTGCCAAATGAAACATAAAAGCATGGAGTTCGGCCTTCAGGCTGCTGCCCCGCCGCAGGCGGGGCCAACAAGCTAAAGCTTGAACTCCATGCCTTTCCCCACTGACTGCACCATGATCCGCAAGGTTTAGCAAAGCAGGCTATGAAAACA
>JANOWX010001057.1:0-3940 GCA_031418175.1 Acidobacteriota bacterium
CCCGCTGGTCATCGGCGGCGCGCACATCGAGACCGGCGACCTGCTCGACTCGGTCAATCCTTCGCAATTCAATCAGGTCATCGGCCGCGTCCAGCACGGCACCAAAGAATTGGCGGACAGTGCCCTCGCCGCCGCTTGGGAAGCGTTCAAAAGCTGGCAACACACCAGCGCCGAACAGCGCGCCAACTTTCTCTTTCAAGCCGCCGCCAAGCTGCGCCAGCGCAAAGATGAATTCAACGCCTGGATGGTTTTGGAGGCCGGCAAATCATGGCTCGAAGCCGAAGCCGACACCGGCGAGGCGATTGACTTCCTCGATTTCTATGCGCGCCAGGCCCTGCGTTACGACGCGCCACAACCGCTGACGCCTTCGCCGTTGCCTGACGAAGCGAACGAGTTGAAATACATTCCGCTCGGCGCGGGCGTCATCATCCCGCCCTGGAACTTCCCGCTGGCGATCATGGCCGGGATGACCGGCGCGGCCATCGTCACCGGCAACACCGTCGTGCTCAAACCTTCGGACGACACGCCGGTCATCGCGGCCAAGTTCGTCGAACTGATGGAACAGATCGGCCTGCCGCCCGGCGTCATCAACTTCCTGCCCGCCGATGGGCCGACCGTGGGCGAATACCTGGTCGTGCATCCGCAAACGCGTTTCATCTCGTTCACCGGCTCAATGGCCGTGGGCTTGCGCATCAATGAACTCGCGGCCAAAACGCAGCCCGGCCAACGCTGGATCAAACGCGTCGTCGCCGAGATGGGCGGCAAAGACACCATCGTCGTGGATGAAACCGCCAACCTCGACGAAGCCGCCGCCGGCATCGTCGCCGCTGCGTTTGGTTTTTCCGGCCAGAAGTGTTCAGCCTGTTCGCGCGCGGTGATCGTGGATGAAGTCTATGACCGCGTCACCGGCAAAGTCGCCGAACTCGCCGCCAAACTCAAAGTCGGCCCGGTCAAAGACGTCGGCAATTACACCGGCCCGGTGTCGAGCAAGAAGGCGTTTGAAAAGGTGAGCAGTTATATCGAAATTGGCAAGAACGAAGGCCGCTTGCTCGCGGGTGGCGGCCAGCACTCGCTTGTCAAAGAAGGCTACTTCATCCCGCCGACCGTCTTTGGCGACGTTGACCCGCAGGCGCGCGTGTCGCAGGAAGAAATCTTCGGCCCTGTGCTGGCTTGCATCAAAGCGGGCGACTGGCAGGCGGGCTTGGCGATTGCGAACAACACGATCTATGGCCTGACGGGCGCGTTCTATTCGTCGAACCGCGCGCGCATCGAACAGGCCAAGCGCGACTTCCACGTCGGCAATCTATACATCAACCGCAAATGCACGGGCGCGCTGGTGGACGTGCATCCCTTCGGCGGCTTCAATATGTCGGGGACGGATAGCAAGGCGGGCGGGCGCGATTATCTGGGCTTGTTTTTGCAGGCGAAGTCAGTGGCCGAGAAACTGTGACTCAGAACATGGTAGGACGGACTTTAGTCTGTCCTACCGAATGCAGAATGATGAGGTGAACGATGTCTTTAGCATTTGCACCAACGGTTTACTCTATCGAAGAGTACCTGGAATTTGAACGCGCTGCCGAAGAGCGTCACGAATATCTCGATGGCTACATCTACAAGATGGCGGGCGAGAGCGAAGAGCACGGCACAATCTGCATGAATTTGGCTGGCCTGCTGCATCCACAACTTCGTGGCACGCCCTGCCAAGGCCGCATCGCCAACACCAAAGTGCGCAGCGGCCCGTTGCCGCTCTCACCACGCAGCAGCAAAGGGCTGTTTTCCTATCCCGATGTTTTCGTCGTCTGCGATCCCATTCAGTATCACGATGAATTCCGCGACATCGTCATCAATCCGGTGGTGATCTTTGAAGTGCTGCCGCCCTCCACCGAAGGGTTCGACCGCGATATAAAATTCGCGCGTTACGACCGCTGGAATCCAGGGTTGCAAGATTATTTGTTGGTGGCGCAGAACGCGGCCAAGATCGAGCATTACACGCGCCAGCCCGACGGCAGTTGGCGCTACCTCGTTTATCGTGGCTTGGAAACGAGCTTCGCCATCGAATCCATCAACTGCCGCTTGAGTCTGGCGGAGATTTACGAACGCATCACTTTCCCGCCGCCGCCCGTGCCCAAGCTGCAAGTCGTTCCCAAAAAACCGCCGCGCGCCAAACGCCAACCGGCGGCCAAACCCAAAAGAGCCAGAAGAGGAGTAAAAAGAAATGAGAGCAATTTCCATCGCAATTTTGCTGGCAGTGCTTTGGCTGCCAGCGAGCGCTAATCCGTCCCTCACCATCGGCCAGCCCGCGCCCGACTTCACCCTCAAAGACCTGAACGGCGCCAAGCACGCGCTCAAAGACCAGCGCGGTCAGATCACCGTCCTCGCCTTTCTCAGCGTGCAATGCCCGATTTCAAACGCTTACAACGAACGCATCCGCGCGCTCAGCGAAGACTACGCCAAACAGAACGTGGTCTTCTTCGCCCTCAATGCCAGCGCGAATGAGAACGTCGCCGAGATCAAGGCGCACGCCGCAAAGCAGGGCTTCACCTTCCCCATCCTCAAAGACAAAGGCAACAAGATCGCCGATGCCTATCACGCTGAACGCACGCCCGAAATTTTTGTCGTGGATGCGCAGGGCGTGCTGCGCTATCACGGACGCATTGATAATTCGCATCTGCCGATTCACGTCAAACGCCGCGACCTGCGCGAGGCCCTGAACGAATTGCTCGCGGGCAAACCCGTCAGCGTGCCCGAAGCCAAGGCGCTCGGCTGCGTCATTAAGCGCGAACAAACGGCGCAACGCTACAGTACCGCGAGCGGTAGCGACCGGGTGAGTTTGGGCCAGCCCGACAATCTGGCATCCTTCATGCCCGCCTACGCCAACGCATTCGCGCCGCAACGCCCCAACCCAAAACCGCGCCGCGCTCCCCTCAAAATCAAACCGGCGGGCGCCGCCTCCAACATCGCGTTGCTCAAACCGGCGGCGTTTCCCAAGCTGCGCGATTCGTACAAAGGCAAAGTCATCGTGCTGAATTTCTGGGCGACCTGGTGCGCGCCTTGCGTAGCCGAGATGCCCGAATTCATCAAGCTGGACAAGGACTATCGCGACAAGGGCGTGCAAGTGCTCGCCATCAGCGCCGACGATACGACCGATCTCAAAACGCTGGTCACGCGCTTCGTCAAAGAGAAAGGCATGACTTTCCCTGTGTATGTGCAAGACACCGACGACCCGCAAGAGATGATTGACCTCATCAACAAAGACTGGCCCGGCGTCTTGCCCGCGACGTTCATTTACGACAGGCAGGGCAAACTGATCCTCTCGCGCTTCGGCATCATTGACCGCGAATTACTCGTCAACACGGTCGAACAAGCCTTGAAATAGCCCACATCCGAACCGAACGACACGAGCGTCGTAGCCTGATTTCCATTCCTCAGACGCGCGTGTTCGTTTCTACACGCCCAAACCTGTTGTATCATCCGCCTTCCCACGCACCCGCAAGTATCCAGTTTCATCTGGCAATTTCATCCGGCAAAGGAGTTCATCACCGTGGCAATCGTCAAACCCTTTCGCGCGCTGCGCCCGCAACCCGCCCAGGCGGCGCAGGTTTCCGCCGTTCCCTACGACGTCGTCAATACCGCAGAGGCGCGCGCCTTGGCTGAGGGCAATCCGCTCAGCTTCCTGCGCGTCTCGCGTCCCGAAATCGAATTACCCGATGACACGGATGTTTATTCCGACGCCGTTTACGAACGCGCCGCCAGCAACTTTCAACGCCTGATCGAACAAGCGCCGCTCGTCACCGAAGCTGAACCGAGCTTTTACATTTACCGGTTGCGCATGGGCGAGCGCACGCAAACGGGTCTGGTCGCGTGCTGCGCGGTGGATGAATACGACAACAACATCATTCTGAAACACGAACGCACGCGCAAAGACAAAGAGGATGACCGC
>JANOWX010001058.1:0-7389 GCA_031418175.1 Acidobacteriota bacterium
CCGCTGTTGGCGCGGAACCGCCCAATGATTCATCCCCCGAAATTGAGTTGATTCATTCCCGCTTTCGTCCGGCGGAAAGAGAGCACTGGAAGACGCTCTTCAACGAGAAGATTGACCCGACAAGCGCCGGACGGATTATCGTCTCAACGCAGGTGATCGAAGCCGGGGTGGATATTTCCTCGCGCCTGCTCATCACTGACCTCGCGCCGTTTTCCAGCTTGGTGCAACGGTTCGGGCGCTGCAATCGCACGGGCGAATTCCCCGCTGCCGAAATCTATTGGGTGGATCGCCCCCTGACGGAAAAGACCGCCAAGCTTGCCGAAGAAGAAAGCCTCAAGGAAGAAGACCTGGAAAAGATCGCCAAGCCTTACGAATGGCCGGAACTCAAGGAAGCGCAGGAACAGCTTGAGCAATTGCAATCCGCTTCGCCGAGCATGCTGGCCGAAGTGAATTACCACGCCCCATACACGCCCGCACACGTTCTGCGGCGGCGCGATTTGGTAGACCTGTTCGACACGACGCCTGACTTGTCCGGCTACGACCTGGATGTTTCCCGCTTTGTGCGCGGCGGCGAAGAGCGTGATGTTTCCGTCGCGTGGCGTGAACTGCAAAGCAAAAAGCCGTTGAAGTCAGAGCCGCGTCTGGCGCGCAATGAACTCTGTGCTGTGCCGCTGTACGAAATCAAAGATTTTCTCAAAGGCAAGGAAAAGGCTGCCTGGACGTGGGATGCGCTTGATGGCGATTGGCGCAGAGTCTCGCCCGATGAGCTTCGCCCCGGATTGACGCTGCTGCTGGATGCCGAAGTTGGCGGCTACGACGACAAGCGCGGCTGGGACGCGAAGAGCAAACCGGTCACTGTCGTCAGTCATGCAAAGAATGAAAACGAGGCTTATGACGACGACCCGCTGACCTGGCTCAGGTACGAGCAGACCTTAGCGGCGCATTCGCTTGAAGCGCGGCAAGCGGCGGAACGCATTCTGGCCGAAGTGCAGTTGTCCGAACTGGAAGAGTTTCGCACCGAACTGCTCCACGCCACACAGCATCATGATTGGGGCAAAGCGCATCGCATCTTTCAAGCCACACTGCACGGCATTCCCAAAGAAACAAACCTTGACGACTTGACGCTCGATCCTTTGCTGGCGAAATCCAAGTCCGGCCAACGGCATCGGCGCAAACGTTTCCGCCACGAACTGGCTAGCGCGCTGGCGCTGTTGCAAACCGGCGCGAGCGAGTTGGAGGTCTACCTCGCTGCCTGTCATCACGGCAAAGTGCGGTTGAGCATCCGCGCGCTGCCTGATGAAACCAAACCCGATCACGAAAACGCGAAATTCGCTCGCGGCATTTGGGACAAAGACGAATTGCCCGCAGCCGATCTGGGCAACGGCGTGCGGACGGAAAAGCTCACCCTTAATCTTGAGCCAATGCTGTTGGGCCGGAGCGAAAAAGGCGAGCCGTCGTGGCTTGAACTCATGCTGGCGTTGCGCGACCGGCTGGGCGTCTTCCGCCTCGCCTTCCTTGAATGCCTGATCCGCGCGGCGGACGTGCAGGCCAGCAGCAAGCCGCAAGACATCCTGAACGCTTCAACCGTCGAGGAGGAAAAACAATGACCGCACCGATTGTTTTGTACGGCTGCGCGCCGGAACCATTGATTCATTATCTGAAAGCGCTCGGCGTGCTGCGGCTCGTCGCGGAACAGCTTGATCCGCAAGTGCGTGGCGCTTGGTTGGGTGACGCCTTCGCGTTGGAAACCGGCAAGACGAAGGATGAAATCGTCGCGTTCTTTCTCAACGAGTATCACCCAACGCCGATTGTCGCGCCGTGGAATGGCTCCAGCGGCTTTTACCCTGCGGACAAAAAGCAGCGCGCGATGATGGAAACCTTGTGTGGCATTGCGAACGGGCGGTTTGATTCCTACAAGCAGACAATCCAAGCCGCACAGGTTGTCGTCGGCGAGCGCCAGCAACAGCCGAAAGACGAAGAGAAGGCGGAGATGCTGCGCGCAGCGCGACGCATCTTTCCCGAAGCGGCGGTGGACTGGCTTGACGCGGCATACGTCCTGGGGCAGGAGAAGCCTGACTATCCGCCGTTGCTCGGCTCTGGCGGCAATGACGGAAGGTTAGACTTCACGGTCAACTTCATCGCGAGATTGTTGGTCGTCTTGCCTGAGTTCCTACAGACAGAGAAACGCCCACAGGAAGGAATCAAACAGAGCACGACGCAATTGCGCGCCGCGTTGTTTGCCGATGGCGCGGCACAATTGGAAAAGGCCGCTGTCGGACAGTTCCATCCGGCTGGCGCAGGCGGCGCGAATGCCGAACAGGGCGTCAGCGGTGATTCATTCGTCAATCCCTGGGATTTCATTCTGGCGATTGAAGGCTCGCTTCTGATGGCGAGTGCTACTGTGCGCCAACTCGCCGCCGGAGCGCGCACAAAAGCGTCCTTCCCATTCACGGTCAGAAATTCCAGTGTTGGATACGGCACAGCCATCAGCGGCGAAAAGATTCGCGCTGAACTGTGGCTGCCACTCTGGTCGCGGCTGTCCGGTTACGCGGAAGTCGCGCACATCTTCCGCGAAGGCCGTGTGCAGTTCTCGCGCCAACGAAAGGTTGTGCGAACGGGCTTTGATTTCGCTCGCGCAGTCGCGGAACTCGGCGTAGATCGCGGCATCGAAGCGTTTCAGCGGTATGCGTTCATTGAGCGCAACGGCCAAGCCAACCTCGCCACGCCGCTAGGCAGATTCGAGGTCCGCGAACGTCCGCGCGCCAGATTGATTCACCAAATTGATCAGTGGCTTGACTCATTCAGCCGCGCCGCTTCCGGCGACAAAGTGCAGCCGCGTTTCGCGCGCGCCCAGCAACGAACCGAAGACGCTATCTTTCGCCTATGCGAAAGCGGCTCGGCGGATCATCTGCGCGAAGTGTTGATCAGCTTGGGCGCAACCGAAGCCGAGATTGCCGGTGGCGAAAAGTTTCGAGTTGAAAAAAATCTGCGCCCGCTCGCCGGGCTGAGATTGTCCTGGGTGAATGAATGCAACGACGGATCGGATGAATTCAGGCTGGCGGCGGCGTTGGCTTCCATCTGCGGCGAAGCAAATGGAAGTTCAATCCGTGAAAACATCGAACCGGTCAATGTCACCGAGAAAGGCTTCGAATGGAAAAACAAATCTGTCCGCGCGGTCTGGTGCAATAGCTCGTTGGAAGACAACCTGGCGGCGGTATTGCACAGGCGTTCGATTGAAGCGCGGGCAAACAGCTTGTCTCACCCCAGCCTGACTGGCAGCCGTTTCGCGTCGCTCAAAACCATCAATGTGTTTCTGAACGGCGAGACTGACGATGCCAAGCTGGAAGAATTGTTGCGCGGCCTCATCCTGCTCGATTGGAAAAGAGCCGAGCAGAACTTCAAACCGCAAGCACAGGCGCGCGACATTCCTTCGACGCTGCCACGCGCTTATGCCCTGCTCAAGCTGTTGTTTCTGCCCGGCGGGAAGTTTCAGCACGAGGAAAACGGCGAAATCATCACTATCAAACACGAGCCTGCCATCGTGCCGCTCTTGCGCGCCGGGCGTGTACCGGATGCGCTGCAAATCGCTTATCAACGGTTGCAGGCAACTGGCCTCGTGCCCGCAACCAAGGAATTCCATTACGACAACGCAGAAGGGACGCGGCTGGCGGCGGCGTTGCTGATTCCAATTGACGAACCTTCCATTCGCGCGCTGGCCGCTCTGGTGCTGCGCGACAAAACCGAAGACGACTAAACAAAGGAGAACGAACTTATGTCACAACTCGAAACGATCTACTCTGCACTAACCAACCAAACGCGCCTGCTGATTGAAGCCGAGCTTCAGCCGATGCAAGGCCATCGTTTTCAACCGACAGGTTTTCCTGATCTGGGCGCAGCGACTTACAAAGGGCCGGATGGCGTGCCGATGCTGCTGGTCGAATCGGCGCAATCACTGGCTAATCGTCTGGAAGCGGTCTGCTGGGACGAAGCGAAGGATGAGATTGTCGAAGCGCTCAAAGGTCTGTCACACATTGTGGTGGAGATGGAGAAAGGAAAGACCAGTTCAATTCAAGAGGCGCACCGCCTCAACTCTCCTTACATCATCAATGACGAACAGTTGAAGAAAACCATTACGAATGAGGTCGGGAACAAAGACACCGGGCCGCTCGACATCCGCAAACTTGCGCGGGCCGTCTTCAAGCATGATGCCGGAGCGGTTCTGCATGGTGTGTTTCTCGAAAAAGTCGCCGGGCGGTTGCGGCTGCAAAGACTGCTCTCCGGCTTCATTGAGGCCGAAGGCGCGGAAGCGGTGACTTCGGGCGGTGTCAAACTTGACCGAGTTGATCCATCGGGCGATGCCGCAAAAGGCTTCGGCAACGTTCCTTTCTCACGCACTGAATTCACCGCCAGGCGCACGGTCGCCTACTTCAATCTCGATCTAGCCACGATGCGCGGTTATGGCTTGGGCGAAGCGGCGGAGAAGCTGCTGATCGCGCTGGCGCTCTTCAAGGTTCTGCAATTTCTGGAAACCGGGTTGCGGCTGCGAACGGCTTGTGACTTTGAAGTGACGGCGCTCAAGGTGACGCGGCCTGCGGGCCTTGATCTGTCGCAGCGCGAAGCGCTTCTGGCTGAACTCAAACAATCGCTGCTCACGCTGATTGCGGCGTGTGGCTTTGGCGACCAACCGCTCAAACTCACCGGCAAATAAAAGCTGTGAGTTGGCGAAGCCTTTGGAGTGCTGCGGCTCCGGCGCAGCTTTGGTAGTCGTCTTTGCAGGTGCCGAGGTTGAAGCAAGAAGCGCGCTTCCGGCCTCGGGAGAGCAGCGCAATGGACTACCAAAGCGACGCCAGAGCCGTCGCACTCCAAAGGCTGCCGCCGTTTCCAAAGGTTGTTCGCATTCGACTTTAATTTGCGAGATGGGAGGAAAAAATCATGATTGCAATCCGCATGCGTTTTCTAGCGGGCCGACTGCACGCTACGCCGTGGGGGCATCACGTCAATGAAGGCGTCGTTGAGTATCCCCCGTCATTGTTTCGTTTGCTGCGTTCGCTGATTGCTACGGCACGGCGGGCTTGTCTGGAACAGGTGACGGAAGAGCAACTGGGCCGCATCGTGACCGCCTTGCGCACGCCGCCGGTATTTCATTTGCCGCAGGCTGCGGTGGCCCATACGCGCCATTACGATCAGGCCAACGGTGGCGTGAAGTTTTTTGATACGTTCGTTGCGCTCAGGCCGCAGGAGGAGTTGTTGTGGCTGTGGCCGGAAAGGCAACTTGAGGAGACAGACCGTGCACCGCTGATGAAACTGCTCGCGGCGCTTGGCACGTTCGGGCGCGCCGAGTCGTGGTGCGAGGCAGAACTGCTTGATGAGGCCGAGACAGAGAAACTGGCCGCGACTGCCGAACTGATCAACAGCCGGCCTTTCGATCAAGCTGGCGGCCTCGCCGGACAAGAGACGATTCGTTTACTGATGCCACAGGCGGAACTGAAACCCGAAGAGTTGTTGAAGGTGCTGGAAACCGAAACGTCGGCAATGCGGAAAGACAAACAGCTTGAGCCGACCGGGACGCGCTGGCTGACTTACACGCGCCCGACAGGGATTCTGACGCCGCGCCGATTCGCGCGGGCGCACGTTCAAAGCAAAGCCAAGACTGTAACCGTCGCGCGCTTTGCGTTGGATTCAACCGTGCTGCCGCGCGTGACGGACGCGTTGCCGTTTGCCGAACAGTCACGGCGGGCGCTGATTCGTTATTGCGCTGAGCTTGGGCATTCCGAAGTGGTCACTGGCAAGACGGTAGATGGCGTGCCGCTCGACGGTCACGGTCACGCGCACTACTTCGCTTCAGATGAAGACGGCGACGGGCGGCTGGATCATCTGACGGTTTATGCGCCGCGTGGTTTTGAACCATTCGAGCAGGATGCGTTGGGTAAATTACGAATGATCTACCGGCGCGATAATTTGCCGGATGTGAAGTTGGTGCTGACCGGACTAGGAACGCCTGAACATATGCAATCCGTGCCACTCTTTCAGCAATCGCATAAATGGCGCTCAGTTACACCTTTCTCGCTGCCGCGCTTCGCCAATCGCGGCGGAGGCAAACGCCCGCGTCCCCGCGATCTGCCTGAAGCTCAATTGAACCGCGAGTTGCGGCTGCGCGGATTGCCGGAGCCGGTTGCGCTCAAGCGCATTGAAGGCTACGCGCCGAACGAACGTCCGTTGGTGCGTTGGCTGGAATTCCAGACGCGACGGTTCAAAGGCGATGAAGGGTTCGGCTTGGCGGGCTTCGAGTTGGAGTTTGCCGAACCGGTCAGCGGGCCGCTGGCATTGGGCTTCGGCTGTCATTTCGGCCTGGGGCTGTTTCTGCCTGTTGAATGAAAGAGGTACACGATGACGTTAGCCAGAGCAGATGTCTTGGAACAAATCCCCGCGCGGATGTTGAACGAGTTCGCCTATTGCCCGCGTCTCTTTTACTTGGAGCACGTGCAGCAGGAGTGGGCGCATTCGGTTGACACGCTGGAAGGGCGCTGGGTACATCGCCGCGTAGACCAGGAAGCCGGCAAAGTCCCGGAGCCGGAAGACTTGAGTCATCAGGTCAAATTGCACGCGCGGTCGGTGTTGGTCGGGTCGGATGTGTTGGGGGCTACGGCGCGGATTGATTTGATCGAGACGGATGATGGGCGGGTGATTCCGGTGGATTACAAACGCGGCGCGCCGCCCGATCCTGAATACGTCCCCGAAGGCGCGTATGAACCCGAACGCGTGCAGGTTTGTGTGCAGGGGTTGTTGTTGCGCGAACAGGGCTACGAGTGCGACGAGGGCGCGTTGTATTTCGCCGCGTCGCAGCAGCGCGTGCGGGTGGAATTCACCGAAGCGTTGATTGCGCGGACGTTGGCGTTGCTGGCCGAAGCGCGGCGTGTGGCGGTCGCGGGCGTGATTCCGCCGCCGCTGGTGGATTCGCCGAAATGTCCGCGCTGTTCGCTGGTCGGCATCTGTTTGCCGGACGAGGTGAACCTGCTGCGTCAGGAAGACAGAGAGAAGGAGAGATCAAGAGACGGAGAGACGGGAAGCGTTCTGCCTCTGGCTGTCTCTCCTTCTCTCGCTCTCTCCACCTCTCCGTCTCCACGCCGTTTGGTGGCGGCGCGCGATGACCGGTTGGCGGTTTATGTGCAGGGGCAAGGTTTCAGCGTCGGGTTGAAAGGCGAAGTCTTGGAAATCCGCAGCCCCAAGGGCGCCAGGGGGGAAAGCGGCAAGGCGGTCAACGAGGCGCGGTTGATCGAGACGGCGCAGTTGAATCTGTTCGGCAATGTGCAGCTTTCGGCCCAGGCGTTGCGCGAATTGGCGGCGCGCGAGGTGCCGATCTTGCACCTGTCGTATGGCGGCTGGCTGGCG
>JANOWX010001059.1:0-7738 GCA_031418175.1 Acidobacteriota bacterium
CCTTTGAATTCTATAAATTACAAATGCGGAAACCCTTCATGCTAACTTAATGAAAACATTGAGTTTATCGCGTGACCGGGAATTGCTGTTCGCACACTCGGCTGGCCCCCTTCTCAAGTACCAGCGGCACTTTTAGGAGAACACAAAGACTTGAGCAAACCTAACGCTTCTTCTACTTTTTCGAGCCGCCGGCCGCCTGCGTTCGCGTATCGCGTTCGCGGATGCGCGCCGCCTTGCCGCGCAATTCGCGCAGGAAATACAGCTTGGCGCGCCGCACACGGCCGCGTTTCACCACGTCAATGTGGTCAACGATGGTCGCGTGCAGCGGGAAGATACGTTCGACGCCGATGCCGGACGAAATTTTGCGCACGGTGATCGTTTCGCGGATGCCGAAGCCTTTGCGCGCGATGACCACGCCCTCAAAGGCCTGCAAGCGTTCTTTGGTCTCGCTTTCCTTGATGCGGATGTGGACACGCACGGTATCACCCGGAATGAATTCGGGGATATTGGTCTTGATTTGCGCCGCATCGAAATCATCTAAAGTATTCATTGTTCGTTCACCTCTTCATGTTTTCAAAAACTCAAAATCATTGCGCCGGGTCTGCTTCCA
Organism: Acidobacteriota bacterium; assembly: GCA_031418175.1. Taxonomy (GTDB): domain Bacteria; phylum Acidobacteriota; class Blastocatellia; order RBC074; family RBC074; genus JACPYM01. The sequence continues at coordinate 611 of JANOWX010001059.1, forward strand.
ACTCTGCCAGCCAGCGTCTTTCTTGTTCGGTCAACTCGGCCTGGGCGAGCAACTCGGGCCGCCGCTGCCAGGTTTTCAGCAGCGCCGCGCGCCGCCGCCATTTGGCCACTTCGCCGTGATGGCCGCCGCTGAGCACTTCCGGCACTTGCCAGCCGCGAAACTCAGCCGGCCGCGTGTAGTGCGGATAATCAAGCAACCCCGCGACATACGAATCGTGCACGGCGGAAGTCTCGCTGCCCAGCACGTTCGGCAACAGCCGCGTCACCGCATCCACCACCACCATTGCCGGGATTTCGCCGCCGGTCAGCACGTAATCGCCGATTGAAATTTCATCGGTGACCAGGTGTTCGACCACGCGTTCGTCTACGCCTTCGTAACGGCCGCAGAGCAGAATCAAGCGGCCACATTCAGCGGCCAACCGTTGCGCTGCTTGCTGATTGAACGCGCGGCCTTGCGGCGACATCAGCACAACTGCGGTGCGCTTGCCAGCGCCTTCAGTTTCGACCTCACTTGGCGCGCCGTCCGCCAGCAAGGTTTCAACCGCGCGAAAGAGCGGTTCCGGCTTCAGCACCATGCCGTCGCCGCCGCCAAAGGGGCGGTCATCCACGATGTGGTGTTTGTCGAATGTAAAAGAACGCAGGTCGTGGACGGCGATTTCGATCTGCCCCTGCTGCTGCGCCCGGCGCAGGATGCCGTGTGCAAATGGCCCGGTAAAAAACTCCGGGAAGATGGTCAGCAGGTCGAAACGCATATGACCACTTTTATAAATCCAACAAGCCGTCCGGCGGCTCAATCACAATCCGTTTATGGGCGACATCAACTTCGGTGCAAATGCTGCTGGCGAGCGGAATCAAGCGCTCTTTTTCATCGTCGCCTCGCACAACCAACAGCGGCGCAGCGCCAAAATTATGCACGCCGGTAACTTTGCCGACCGCCAGTCCGGCGGCTGTACTGACGACGCAATCCACCAGGTCAAAGTCGTAGTAATTATCCGCCGGCAATTGAACCAACTGGCCGCGCGCCACGATCACCCGTACAGCGCGCAGGCTTTCGGCCTCGTTGCGCGAATCGTAGCCTTTGAGCTTCAAGATGATGCGGCCCAGATGCGGCCTGGCTCTTTCCAACCCGAGGTCGGCGACTTTGCCGTTCGGCCAAACCACACGCACCTCGGTAAGCCGGGCGAAGCGTTCCGGGAAATCGGTCAACAGGTCGGCAATCACTTCGCCGCGAATCCCTTGCGGACGGGCGATGCGCGCGACTGTGATCATTTCCTCTGACGGTTCAGCCGCTGCCGTGCTCGGCATGATTCCCCCGCTCTGCTCAATGCTATTCAAGAATTTCCAGCACGTAGCGCCGCTTCAGCTTGATGCCCGAAGCATTGAGAATCGTGCGGATGGCGCGCGCCGTGCGGCCCTGTTTGCCGATGACCTTGCCCAGATCGCCGTCGGCCACACGCAATTCGATGACGTTCGCCTGATGGCCTTCGATCTCTTTGACTTTGACGCCGTCCGGGTGGTCTACCAAGGCGGCAGCGATCAGTTCGACAAGTTCTTTCATGGCTCCCCGCCCTTCCTTTTAGTTCTCGACCGGTTGTTCTATCGCCTGTGCCGCTGCCACCGCCGCCGCCGCGCTCTTGCGAATCAGCGAACGCACGGTCTCGGACGGTTGCGCGCCGCAACTAATCCAGTGATTGACGCGGTCGTGATCAATTTTGATCTGCACCGGATTCGATAACGGGTTGTAATGCCCGACGATTTCCACAAATTTGCCGTCGCGCTTGCTGCGCTTTTCGGTCACGATGACGCGATAGAACGGTTTCTTCTTCGCGCCCATTCTGGTCAGTCTGATTGTTAACAAGGTTCGCTACCTCCAAACAAGGCAAGTAGTCAGTAGTCAGTAGTCAGTAGCCGGTTCGGCGATTGCTCAACCGACTACCGACTACCGACTACCGACTACCAGCTTCACCGCCGTTTCTTTTTCTTCTGTTTCGGTTTTTGTTTCTTGCGCCCGCCGACCCCCGTCAGCTTGCGCACCACTTTGTTGCGGATGCCGCCGAACATCCCGCCGCCGCCGCCCAACATGCCGCCGTCAGCGCCGCCCATCAACTGCTGCATCATCATCTTCATCTCGACGTATTGCTTGATCAGCTTCTTGACATCGTTGATGGTCGTGCCACTGCCCTTGGCGATGCGCATCTGGCGCGAAGCGTTAATGATGATGTGATTCTCGCGTTCGGCCTGCGTCATCGAATTGATGATCGCCTCGGTCTTCTTCAACTCGCCTTCCATCTGGGTGGTCATTTCCGGCGTCAGCTTCGGCATCATGCCGCCGAACATATCGCCGGGCAGCATCTCGAAGATGCTTTGCAGCGAGCCGATTTTCTTGACCTGTCCCAGTTGATCGCGGAAATCTTCGAGCGTGAACGAATTGCTCGCCAGCTTCTCTTCCAGCGCCGCTGCCTTCTCTTCGTCCACCTCGGTCTGGACTTTCTCGATCAGCGAAAGCATATCGCCCATGCCCAGAATGCGCGAGACGATGCGGTCGGGATAAAACGGATCGAGCGCGTCGTACTTTTCGCCCACGCCGACAAACTTGATCGGCTGCCCGATGACCTCTTTGATCGAAAGCGCCGCGCCGCCGCGCGCATCGCCATCCATCTTGGTCAGGATGACGCCGCTGATGCCGATGCGTTTATGGAACTCGTGCGCGCTCTTGACCGCGTCCTGCCCGGTCATCGCGTCGGCCACGAAGAGCGTTTCAATCGGCTGCATCTCGGTCTTGATGCGCTGCAATTCATCCATCAACGCATCGTCAATGTGCAGCCGACCCGCCGTATCAATCATCAGCGTGTCGAAGCCGATCTGTTCGCAATGCAGCCGCGCCGCCCGGCACAATTCCAGCGGATCGTTGATGCCCGTGCCGTCAAAGACCGGAATGCCAATCGCCTTGCCGATGACCGTCAATTGCTCGCGCGCCGCCGGGCGATAAACGTCCACCGACAGCAACAGCGGATTGCGATTTTGATTCGCCGCCAGCCATTTCGACAGCTTGCCGGTCGAAGTCGTCTTGCCCGACCCCTGCAAGCCCACGATCATCACCGCATTGGGCCGCCGCGAAGTGAACAGCAACCGGCTGGAAGTACCGCCGAGCATCTCGACCATCTCGTCATTGACGACCTTGATGACCTGCTGCCCCGGCGTCAGCGAACCAATCACTTCTTGCCCGACAGCCTTGGCCTTGACGCGCTCGATGAAATCTTTGACGACCTTGAAATTGACGTCGGCTTCGAGCAAGGCAATGCGAATCTCGCGCAGCGCCAAATCCAGATGCTCCGGCGTCAGACGGCCCTGGCCGCGCAAGTCCTTGAGGACTTTCTTCAGTTTGTCGGAAAGTGCGTCAAACATGGGGTTTGGGTCACATAGTCAGCGTTTGAGCGGTAAACGCAAAACGTGGAGGATACGGACGAGGGTGGGATGTGTCAAGAAGGAGTTGGGCGCAGCAAGGTCATCCCGCAAATTTGCTCGCGCTGCTGCCTTATTCCAGCGCCCAGCTTGCCGCAAGAAATCCCGCGCCTTCTCCTGCAAGTCGAAACTGCCCTCAATCCAACCCTGAATATCGTCAGTGATCGCACGAATATGCTGCGGCTGACTGGCGAGCCGCGTTACAGGGGCATTTAATCAGCGGATGCGTGGTTGCTGATGTTGTTCCGGGCCTTGATACAGAAAGCGCTGGAAGCTGGTGAAAACGTTGCGAATCTGCCGCGCCTCGCCCAAATCGTTGACAGCATCCGGAATTGAGTCCTTGTATTTGAGCCTGAGTAATGGCGTCAGCTTTTCCGGCGCCAATTCTTCAACGCCGACGCTCACGTAATGCGAGAGCACGAAATCGAGAAAGACCTGTTGTTTCGTGGTGAAGCGCGTGCTGATTTCAGCCCTGGCTGTGGCCGCGCGTTCGGCGCGGGTGAGTGGCGCCAGCGCGTAAGCCACGTGCGCCAGCACGTCGAATAGATCGCTCTTTTCGGCGTCAATGACCTTTTGCATCTCGGCCATCTGCTCTTTGCCGAAGCCCTTTTCGGCCAGCCCTTCCAGCAAGCGGGCGCGGGTTTCCGGCTCGCTCCATATCTCGCGCAATTCCTGCTCGTTCTTGAAATATTCGGGCAGCTTGCCGTAAAGCAGTTCCAGAAATTGCTGCGCCGACATCGGCGTGCCGTCGGGATGCCAGAAACTGGTCACCATCATGTGCTGTATGGTGCGCGCTTTGCCGTCGGCCAACTGCACTTTGATTTTTGGCGGACGCGGACGCGGTTCACCATCACCGTCACCGCCTGCTAGCGGTTGCCGTTCACCGCCACGCGGCTCCTCGCCGCTTTCTCCTTCAGGTTCGCCGTCGCTTGTGTTGTCCTCCGGCTCGCCGTCCCATTCCGGGTCGTTGAAATGCTGGTGCGCGCGCACGAAGTCATAAATCGTGAAATAGAATTTGCCGTCGTAAAGCCGCGTGCCACGACCGATGATCTGCTTGAATTCGATCATCGAATTGATCGGGCGCAGCAGCACGATGTTGCGGATGTTGCGCGCATCCACGCCGGTCGAAAGCTTTTGCGAGGTGGTCAAAATCGCCGGAATGTTTTTCTCGTTGTCCTGAAAGTCGCGCAGGTGCTGTTCGCCCAACGCGCCGTCGTCAGCCGTCACGCGGTGGCAATAGTTCGGGTCTTTGCTCGACTTGATCTGGTTGATGTAGTCGCGCACGGCCAGCGCGTGTGCCTGTGTGGCGCAAAAGACCAGCGTCTTTTCGCGCTGATTGATCTGCCCCATCAGAATCTCCACGCGTTTCTTCTCGCGCTCCGGCAGTTCGATGATGCGGTTGAAATCGCCTTCGACATAACGCTTCCCGATCTCGATTTGGCCTTCGATCAGTTGGTCGTCGGGCGTGTAAACGTATTCGTCAAGCGTGGTGGAAATCTGCCGCACCTTGAACGGCGTCAGGAAGCCATCGTTGATGCCCTCTTTCAAGGAATAGGTATAGACCGGCTCGCCGAAGTACGCGTAAGTGTCCACGTTGTCGCGGCGCTTGGGCGTGGCCGTCAGCCCAAGCTGCACCGCCGGGGCGAAGTAAGTCAGGATGTCGCGCCAAGTGCTTTCATAGTTCTCGCCGCCGCGATGGCATTCGTCAATGATGATGAAATCGAAAAAGTCCGGCGGGTATTCGCCGAAGTACGGCGAAGGCTGGCCGTCTTTGGGCGGCCCGCTCATGAACGTCTGGAAGATCGTGAAAAACAGGCTGCCGTTTTTGGGCACGCGGCCTTTCTTGCGGATGTCGCCCGGTTCGATGCGCACCAGCGCGTCTTCAGGAAAAGCCGAGAAGGCGTTGTAAGCCTGATTCGCCAGAATGTTGCGGTCGGCCAGAAACAGAATGCGCGGGCGGCGCACGGGTTCGCGGCTCAAGTTCCAGCGGCTGTGAAACAGCTTCCAGGCCAGTTGAAAGGCGATGAAGGTTTTGCCCGTGCCGGTCGCCAGCGTCAGCAAAATGCGTTCAAGGTTGTCGCTGATGGCTTCCAGCGCACGCTCAATGGCAATTTCCTGATAATAGTATGCCCATCTCCTGTCTTCTAAGGGAACCGCCGCGAATCGGTCGCGCCAGTTGTTTTGCGTGGCAAAGGTCATCTGCCACAACTCCTCCGGAGTGGGGTAATGCGGCTGCTCGCCTTCGGTGCCTTCGTGCATGTCTACGGCGTAAATGCCCTGGCCGTTGGTCGCGTAAGTGAACCGGACGGCCAGTTTGCCCGCGTAATCTTTGGCCTGCGCTACGCCTTCGGTCAGCGCGCAGTCCCAGGCTTTGGCTTCGATGACGGCCAGTTTGTGATTGCGGAATTCCAGCACGTAATCGGCAGTCAGCGACTTGCCGCGCCGCCCGTGGCTTTCCAGACGGCCAAGAGTGATTGGGTATTCGCGGCGAATCCGGCTGCCCGCGACGACGCCCCAACCGGCGGTTTTCAAGGCCGGGTCAATGTGTTCGGCTCTGGTTTCGGCTTCGTTCATCGTTGGTTTCGGTATTGGCGTTCTCTTCGTCTCGGAGAGACGGTTGAATTTAGGCAGGTCGTTCACGGCCTGCAACAGCGGTATTGAGGTTTTCGTCCCAGCGGGACGATTGAACCCTTCGCCTGTTCCATTTAGCCCCACAAATAACGCTCGTCGTATTCAATCCCGTGCTTTAGCAACAACCCGCGATATTCTTCCTGATAACTGTTTTGCTGATGGTGTTCGCGTTGATTTTGAATGTAAGCGACTACCGTTTCGAGATTCGATTTGCTGACGGTGAATGCTCCGTACCCTTCTTGCCACGCGAAATCCTGTAAAGCGGGAAAGGTCTCATGAACCCATTTTGAAGAATCGCCCTTCAGATATTGCGCCATCTGGCTCGGTGACAACGTCGCAGGAGCCATCACCAACGCATGGATGTGATCGTCAAAGCCGCCCACTTGTAAGGCCGTCATTTTGTGTTTTCGGGCTACGCCGCCGATGTAAGCCCAAACCCGTTCTTCGATGTCAGGCGTGAGATAGGCCATCCGATTTTTCGTGCTGAACACCAGATGATAGTGCAGCGAGGTGTAGGTATTTGCCATTGATTTATCCTCGTAACAGTTCGTCACAGGCCGTTAAGGCCGACATTGTTATTGCGCGATTGAAGAATAAACAGGTTGTTTACGGCCTACAAGCGTGAACCCGAAAAACGCCCCGCCTTCGTCCCAGCGGGACGGTTGAATGTAGGCAGGTCGTTCACGGCCTGCAAGGCGAAGCCGAAATCGCGCGTCCCATCGGGACGGTTGAATCAGGCGCGGCGGATTCAATCGTCCCGCTGGGACGCGGATGCCACGCCGTTCGTTACAGGCCGTGAACGACTAAAGTCAGCCGTCTCTAGCGAGACGAAGCAGCGCAGCATTGTTCATAGTTCCCCCGGTGAAGGCCTGATGCAGCAGCGATTTTTTCAACTCGACCAGCGCCGCATACCGCATTACGCCGCAGCGCGGCGGTTGATTGTAGGCAGGTCGTTCACGGCCTGCATGCGCAACGAAAAATTCCACGTCCCAGCGGGACGGTTGAACCCACCAATGATTATTCAATCGTCCCGCTG
>JANOWX010001060.1:0-13936 GCA_031418175.1 Acidobacteriota bacterium
GATACCCAAGGTGTCGCGGCATCAATCCAACAAACTCAGGGCGTCCTACGCCACTGAACTACGTGTCTGCGCCACTCAAATTTTGAACCGCAGCGCACGAAGGAAATTCACTGTGGTGCTGACTGACCGGGAATTCCTGGCACTGTTTACACGTTGGTGCTTTAGGTCTGCATACTTATTGCGGCGTGCAAGGTGCCGCTGTGAACTGCTATGACCCATGTTCCCCAGTAATAAGAATCATCTTTTGATGGTTCCCAATCCCGCTTGAGCATATGCTGTCGCAAGGCTTCAATATCTGCTTCGTTGAGTTGTTCAACTGAATAAACCATTGGAAGCGGTTCAAGTTGGTGCTGAAAGTGAGGCGCGATAAAATCAATCATGTCATTCCAAGCTTTCATCTCACGGTTATACTCGCGCAATAGCCAGGTTACTAAAGCCTCAAGCCTTTCTTTTTCCACTTCTTTCGCTTTGATCGCCGCCTCAATCGTTGACGCTGTTCCCAAGGAAAACAGTGTGATTTGCTTGACTTTTTGCCCTTCCCGCCGGTTCTCGACCAGAAAGTAATAGTCTTTGCCTTTGACTCGTTTCCGTCGAACAAAAGCCATATCGTTTCCTTCCAAACGTTCCTTCAAGGTTTCCGGCCCGCCCACCGCGTGAAGGTGTCGCGTCTGTCCCCGTGATGATCAGTCACGGGTGAGGGCGGGCCGAACTTGTGCCGCTGAGCGTGCACGAAAACAAAAACACGGCGGCCAGCGGCCAATGCGACAATAAAATCGAAACTGTTACGGGTAGGAGTTTGAGCCGCGCCAAAGTCGCCCCCTTCCCTTTTCGGTTGGGGGCGACGGCTGCATTGAAACTGCCGTCCGTTCAGGCGGCGTTGTGGTGGTGTGGTGATTGCTGAACGAGCGCAGGGTAGCACTGGGCGGCAAAGCTGGTCAAGAATTGGTGTGCCAATGCAGTGCCAACTGAGCCAAACAGGGCAAAACTCAGCGTAAGCCGGAAGACTCAAAAGCCGCTTAACGCCAACTGATTCAAACTGAGTTGAACTGACGCAAAGTTGCTGTGATAATCCGTTCTTACTTCCGCAACCGCTTCGGAGAGCGGGCATCCAAAGATTGCAGTTACGAGGAGTCATTATGTACAAGCGTCGCTGGTTAAGCGCCTGCGTCATCGTTGCACTGGCCTGGTTGGGCGGGTTGGTTGCCGTTTCGGCGCAACCGGGATTGGCCTCCACTACCCAAACCAAACCCCAGAACCCGCGGCAGACCCAAACCCAGACGAAGCCCCAAACCAAACCCGGTGACAAAACTAAACCGGCGGGTGAGCAGGAACAGGAACAAGGGCCGGGCACCATCGTCTCGCGCACCGTCAACGTGCGCCTGCCCGTCGCCGTGACCGAAGGCAAGACCAACCGCTTCATCACCGATTTGAAACAGAGCGATTTCGAAATCTTCGAGGACAAGGCCAAGCAGGAGATCGTTTCGTTCCAGCCGCTGAGCGATCTGCCGCTGGACGTGGCGATCTTGATGGACACCTCGAACAGCGTCAAACCGAAGCTGAAATTCGAGAAGGACGCCGCCGTCTCCTTCCTGCAAACGATGCTGACCTCGCGCAAAGACCGCGCTCTCTTTGCCACCTTCGATTCCGAAGTCGAGTTGCAGCAGGATTTCACCAACCGCCTGGACTTGCTGACCAAAGCGATTGACAAGGTCAAAGCACAAGGCGAGACGCGCATGTACGACGCGATTTACAGCGTCTGCGAAGAGAAGATGTTCGCCATCCAGGGCCGCCGCCGCGCGATGGTCATCATCACCGACGGCGAAGACACCGTCAGCGAACGCACGCTGAAAGACGCGATTGACATCGCCCAACGCTCCGAAACCGTGGTCTTCGTCATCAGCACGAAGTCGGGCGGCTTCTTTGGCGTCGAAGCCGGCACGGTGGACAACAAGGAAGACAAGGTGCTCAAGCAATTGGCCGAAGACACGGGCGGCCGCGCTTTTTTCACCGCTAAAGTAATCGAACTGGAGAAGAGCTTTTCGGCCATCGCCAAAGAGTTGCGCAGCCAATATCAGGTAACCTACGACCCGACCAATGACAATTTCGACAGCAAGTTCCGCAAGATCGAAGTGAAGTTGCCGAATTACAAAGACTATCGCATCCGCACCAAGAGCGGTTACAACGCCGTGCCGCCGCGTCAAACCGGCGCTGAAGCTGGCGTTAAACAAAACAACTAACAATCGCCAGGCAAGGCGTTGCGCGTTCCACCACCACACGGGCACCCTGGCTTTGGCGCTCACAAATGCAGCAGTAAGGGACGAGAGAGCTTATGACAAAACGAATCCGCATGGCTTGGTTGTTGGGCGCCGTAGTGGTGGCGGCGCTGTCCGCACTGACGCTGTACACCGGTTGGCAAACCGCCGCAGCGCAGCAAAAGCAGGAGCAGAAAAAAGACCAGAAGAAAGGCGACGAGAAACAGCAGCCGAAAAAGAAAGAGGATGAAGTCGAAACCATCCGCGTCGGCACACAATTGGTCAACGTGCTCTTTGCCGCACAAGACAAACAGAACCGCTACATCAACGATGTAGCCCAGGAAGAAATCACCGTCCTCGAAGACGGTAAGCCGCAACAGATTTTCACCTTCAAACGCGAATTCGATCTGCCGCTGACGATGGCGATTTTGGTGGACGTGAGCGGCAGCGAGCGTTACATGCTGCCGGTGCTCAAAGACGCCGGTTCGCGCTTTATCGAATCGGTCATCCGCCCGAACAAAGACACCGCCGCGATCATCAAATTCGAGGGCGAACCGACCCTGATGCAAGGGTTGACCTCGAATGCCGCCCGCTTGCGCAAAGGGCTGGAAGAGATCGCCTTCATTGCCGGGCCGCCGCCCAGCATCTATGGCGGCGCGACCCCCCCCATCAACGGCGGTTCGCGGCAAGGCGGCACTTCGATGTATGACGCGATCATTGCGACCAGTGCCGACCTGCTGGCCAAAGAGCCCGGACGCAAGACGATCATCCTCATCACCGACGGCGAAGACACGACCAGCCGCATGAAAATCGGCGATGCGATTGACGAAGCCTTGCGCGCCGAGGTCGTCATTTATGCCATCGGCATCGGCGATCAAGGCGTCAATGAAGGCGTGCTCAAACGCATCTGTGAAGCCACCGGCGGGCGCGTGGCCGTGCCCAAAGGCAACCGCGATTTGGATCAAGCCTTCACCCAACTCGAACAGGATTTGCGCCAGCAATATTTGCTCGCTTACGAACCGGCCAACGAAACGCCCGATGGCGTCTTCCGCAAAATCGAGATTCGCCTGCCCAACCGCAAGGACATTCGCATCCGCCACCGCAAAGGTTATTACGCGCCGAAAGCCTGAAGTCGGTAACCGGTAGTCGGTAGCCGGTAATCGGCAAACAGCTTGATTACCCAACCGGCTACCGGCTGCTGACCACCGATGATAAAACCCGCACTCATTCCCAAACTCCATATCGAAAATCATCACTGGTTTGGCGACGCCTATTTGTGGCTGCCTCTGGCGCTGGCCTCGTGGTGGCTGGCGTATGCGTTGCGCGATCCGTTCATCTCGGATTGGGATGGCTTTGATTACACGGTCTATGCGGTGCGGGGGCTGCCCTCGGCGTTGGGGCTGGGGCGCGCGTTGTTTTGCGGCTACAACCACTGGCTTTGGAAACTGGCGGAGCATTGCTGGGGTTGGCCGGCTGAGCAGGCTTATTTGCTGTTGCGGTACGGTGTGATTGCGCAAGCGGGCGTGGCGACGATTGGGTTTTATGCGCTTTACAAAGAGCTTTCGGCGAGCCGGCTGGCCGCGCTGATCGGCACAATGCTGATGGCTGGCTCGCCTTACTTTTTGATCTACAGCGGACGCGGGATGAGCGAAATCCCGGCCTTTGTTTGGTTGAGTTGGTCGCTCTGGTGGCTGGTGCGTAGCGCGCGGTTGGGCCGGCAAAATCAGTTTGTACTGGCGGCGGTGCTGCTGGGCGCGAGTGCGAACCTGCGCGAGTTCGCGCTCTTTTACTTTCCGCTGATCGTGCTGGCGGGCCGTTGGCAGCGGCGGCTCAGTTGGTTGCGCTGTCTGTTGGCTTTGGGGCTGGCGGGGTTGGCCACGTTGGCCGGGATGATTTTCTGGGCGCTCTACGACACTGATAATTACTTTCGCGCGGTGACCAACTGGTACACGTTGAGCACGCTCGAACGCACCGTGCATCCGGTGACCGCCAGGAACCTTTGGTTCATCGCCAAGTTCGCCTTTGATTGTTCGTGTGCCGCGGCGTTGACGGGCGTCCTGGGCTTGGCCGCGTTGTGGGCCGGCAAAAAACATTTTGTGCTGTTGGGTCTGGGACTGTGCGGTTTGGGCGCGGACTTGTTGCTGCTGTTGAATCACGACCTGCCGGTCAATCCGCGTTATCTGCTCGCTGGCCTGCCCGGCGCGGCGGCGGCGGGCGGGTGGCTGCTGGCGGAACTCATCCGCACACAGCGGTGGCGCGCTGTGCCGCTTTTGCTAGGCCTGTTGGTGCTGACCAAAGGCACGTACAACCGTATGGCAAGGGAGCTTTACGATCAGCAATGGGGGGCGCGGGCGGCGCAGGGCTACATTCAAAAAATCATTGACCTGCCTTGGCACGCGGCGTTTATCGTGGGCACCCGGACGCCGCTGATTCAGTTTTATAACGGCGTCGGCGCGCGGCCGCAGTGGGCGGTGCTGGCGCCAGGCGCCACGTGGCCGGATGAAAAGCTGGGCGCGCGGATTGACGATTTCATGCTGGCGGGGCGCGCGGTTTACGTGGATTTCGACCCGGAGCTTTGGCAAAGAGGCATGCGCACGCTTAGCCGCGAGGGCGAAGGACTAGCGATGATACGGCGCGATTACGAATTGGAAGGGGTACGCGAACAGCTTTATCGCATCGTCAGGCGACGTCCCGCTGAGCATTTGTTGGCGCGGAACATGCTGGGAACCTTTTCGATAACGGAGCGTGTCAGATCGCAGTCGAACATGAAAGACCAAAAACAGTGCGAGGTTGGTGAGCAAGTTTCAAAAACGAGTTCGTCCTCGCCCGGGTCTTTAGCAGTAGCGACAAAACGAGTGGCTATTCGCCAAAGAACATAACGGGGGACTGATGGCTTGTGATTCCGCCTCAGTTCCCCGTTATGTTTTTTTTCAGCTCAGCCGCAAAGCACCGCGCCGCCATTGACGTTCAGGATTTCGCCGGTAATGTGCCGCGCCAAATCCGAGGCGAGAAAAAGAATTGAATTGGCTACATCATCGGCAGTCGCGACACGGCGCAGCGGAATGGCCTCGATGATTTTTTGCCACTGCGCCGGATCGGCATGCAAAGCGCCCGCCGCCATCTCCGTATCCACCCAGCCCGGCGCGACGCAATTCACCCGCACATCCAACGGCCCAAGCTCAACCGCCAGCGATTTGGTCAAACTGATGACTGCACCTTTCGAGGCCGCGTAATCAGCGTGAAAGGCTTCGCCGCGTTGGCCCGCGGTCGAACTGACGATGACGATATTGCCGCGGCGTTGTTGGGCGAAGATGCGCGCGGCAGCTTGGCAAAGGTAATAGACGCCGTTGACGTTGATGCGCATGGTTTCATCCCATTGCGCGTGGCTCAGGTCGGCGATGGCGCGCTCTGCGGGCGGCCAAATGCCGTGATTGGCGACCAGCACATCCAACCGTCCGAACCGGGCCAGCGTTTGGTCAATCAACTGCTCTGCTACTTCGGCACATGCGACATCCGCTTGTACGAGCAAGGTTTCCGCGCCCGCGCGTTGGACTTGTTCAGCCACCGCCTGCGCCGCCGCTTGATTCGCGCGGTAATTGATGGCCACAGCGGCGGCCCTTTCTTCGGCAAAGCGCACTGCCGCTGCCGCACCGATGCCGCGCGAGGCTCCGCTGATTGCCACCACTTGATTGGCGAAAGAAAGCATCTATTTTGTCCTCGCAATGAAAAACGAACCGTCGGCGACGATCTGTCGTAAAACGGCGCGGGCTGGCGCAAAGCAATCTCGCACCAAATCCCAAGTCCAAATCGAAGCCGCGAAGGGGAGTGTTATACTGCGCGCGCTGTGCAGGCTGCAACGAACCTACAGAATCGAAATTGCAGGAGGAACCGAAATGTTTTGCCCGAACTGTGGGATGGAAAACGCGAAGGGCCAGAAATTCTGCCGCCGCTGTGGCGCCAATCTAATGGCTTTCGATCTGGCGCAGAACTTTATCAATGAAGTGGCGACGGGCAATGCCGCCAAGCAGGTAGAACCCAATAGCATTCTGAAGATCATCGCACTCGTCAGCGTTCTCGGCTTTCTCTTTATCACCATCGGGGCGATCATCCTCAGCTTGATGCAATATGAATATCATGCCGGAGGCCCGCCAATTGGCTTGTTCCTGGCGCTGCTTGGGTATGGATCAATCGTGCTGATTTGCCGGCGCTTGCTGAAATTGCTGGAAACGACGCGCGCCGAAGTAAGGCCTTTTATTGTTCAACCTGCCTTGCAAGCGCCCGCGGCCCAAGCTTACACACCGCCAAATCTGCCCAGCCAGACCAATCGCAACCTGGGGGCGGCGCCGGTTTATCACAGCATCACAGAACAAGAGACACAGCAATTCGAGGCTGAGCGGCGCGCCAAATCATAATCATTGCGCGGCGTTTTTTTTGAGCAAGACTTTGAGGCTTAGCTGCTGACCAGCTTTCAGCCGAATTTTGCGATTCCACACTTCATATCCATCCGCCAACACACTGACTTTATGTTCACCTGGCGTGAGCCTGACAGTTTGCGGGGTAAACCCTGAAAGCTGCCCATCAAAATAAACCTTGGCGCGCGTGTCGCTGTTCAAGGTCAGACCTCCGGTAATGCGCTTTGTCGCGGCTTCAGACTGGGCATTGCGTAACTCGGCTCCAAATGAAGAGTTTTCCCCCAGCCCTTGCCGGAGCTTGGCAAACAGTTTGAAGAAAAGACTTGTGACCGTTCCGCTTTCGGCGACATTTTTTGGCTTGGCTTTATTCTCTTCGATCTTACGCGGAGTTGGTTGAGAAATTGGGCGACCAGGTTTGCCGACTTTAGCCGCCTCGCGTTCTACGCCTGTTTTGGTCTCCGAAATACCGCGCATGATGCCGCTCCAATTGACCCCGCGCACGACGACGATGATCAGAAACAAAAGAAACGCGCTCAACATCAACCGCACTACGCGCCAAACACCCTGCAACATTTTGTTGCGCGGCGTGAGCGGTTGCGCTTCGACCTCACTTATACCATTGGTAAATACCGCCCCTGCGCGCAACTCTGCGCGGCAATGTGTGCAATATGAATGACCGGAATCATTTTCAACCTGACAACTTGGACATTGCATACACTTCACCTCTGAACTATCAGCAGCCTGGGGGCGGGCCGCGCTGATTTGCGAATTCATTGCTCAAACAACCTGTTAAGCGGGGCGTTCAGGTATCTGGCCATTTCTGCAACAAGCAAATAGGCCGACACACTAGGGCGAATCTCGAAAAATCGCTGCAACTCGGTGAGCCGGATTTTGCGGCATTGGGAAAGAATACGGATGCGGCTCGTGGGTAGAACACTGACGATTAGGTGGGATGCCGATAGTACCGTCAATGCGGCGCGTATAATCGCACACGTTGTGTTTATGGCAAAGCAAGAAATTCCAGCCATCATCCAACTTTCCAAACCTGGCAAAATAGGCTACAAACTGGGCATCCCTTTCCTTCCCCACGGGGCCCATCACCATTCATTACTTGAGGATCATTTTACTTATGTTTAAGAAGTTCGAATCTATGTTGAATTGGATCGAGGCAGGTACTAAAGCTATTTCAGTGCCGTATTTATTAGCTGCCGCATTATTGCTGATTGTGCTCGGGAGTGCGGCCTGTTCTTCCCCTTCAACACCAAAAGACACCTCGCTGGCCAGCCCGGCTGCGGTTTCTACAACAGTCAATACGGCTGTCACCTTGCCTGCCAAGGTGACAGCCGAAACGCGTAGTCCGCTCCCTGATTTGGCAGCCGCAGCCGTAGCCGGAACGCCGTTATACCAAGCCAACTGCGCATATTGCCACGGTGACACGGGCGCAGGCGATGGCCCAGCAGGCGAGTCTTTCGACCCTATACCAACACACTTGGCAAATGGCGCGATTCTAAGTGACCCCGATGGTAAAGTGTTTCTGGCGTTGAAAAACGGTAAAGGCAAAATGCCGGCAATGAAAAAGATGACCGACGAACAAATGTGGCAAGTGGTCGCGTATGTTCGAACCTTGGCTAAGCAGTAGTGCTGGTTCGCTGAAAGGAATGAGGGCCGCGTATTTTTCAATACGCGGCCCTCATTCCTTTCTTAAGTATTTGTCTTCCCTACCGCCTTAAGACATCTCAATGCCAACGGCGCGCAAAGCATCCATTGTAAAGGGACGCGATTCCAACAAGCGCATTTGCCCGCCACAAACCATCGCAAAGGGCTTCCCATCATAGCGCTTGTTTCCAAGCGCGTTGTCTTTCGCTTCTTCTCCCGTCACTAATAACCACATATCAGTCAAGTGTTCGTGAATCATCGAATTGACTTGGGCCTGCAATTGCGGTTGAACCATCGCTAAGACACACGGTTCGGGCGGCAGGCTTGGTTCAACTGGATTGTTTACCGGGATCACGTCTTCAAAGTTGGTAGTCAACATATTTTCTCCTGTTTTCTTCAGCACCATCACCTCTCACCTTCACCACCGTTGCGATAATTACTCATCTGACTACGGTAAAAATGCGGCGCTGAGATGCAACACTAGATTTTGAAGTTGTTTGGCTTAAAGGCTGACAAAATTTTTACCGGACTCAGTAACCTCACGGCGAGATTTCATAAACCCGAATTCGACTGCCTGCTTGTAGGGATGCTGCGCTGGCGTTTTGATGTTGAAATAATGCGGGGAAGCAAAAGGACAATATAGGGACGAGCATGGTTCAACTGGGTGTGGTAATCGCATGGATGTATTACAAACATTTCTCTAACACGCGGCATGTCACCCTGTTCAAGAGGCCGGTCGAACGGTGAAACCTGTCCGGTTAAGCATTGACTCAGCAGCAGTTTAGCCGCGTGTGGCTGCGGTTAAATCGTTCGCTGGATTAATTTTCCAGCCTGGGGAAATAATTTTTTGAGCAGAAGCTCACATGTTGTTGCCCCCCTCCTTCTTTGCTAAACTGCCGCGCACGCCAGCCCCCTGGTTTTGCTTGAGGTGAGACATTTAGGAAAACCATGGTGGAAATTTATCAAGCGCTTGCCTTGAATTGGCATAAGCAAGTTCCTCGCGTCGGGTGCTCCAACGCAAGCTGCGACTCACGAATTGATTCCTTGCGTTCCGACATAGTGGGTTCACACAGAAGTATCAAGCTGTCTCAAATTGGGCGTGAACGTCTATCTAAACTTTGCCGAGGTGTGTTTGTCTATCGTGGACGGCCTGAACTAAAAACCCCTCGGGCCGGCTGGGGACAACCTGTAAAGTAGCCCTTCGAAGTTGCTCTCTGACGATGGTGCGGTCAGCGAACGGGCGAAGAAAAGGGATCGAAAATGAGGAAGTACTCTCGCGTCTGGCTTATCACGACGCTGCTGGCGTTGGTGGTGGCATTGGTTGCGACCGGTTCTATTGTACAAGCGAAAACCCGCGCAAAATCCGGTCACAAGCAAAAAGCAAAAGCCGCTCCGGCCAAAAAGGGTAAAGCCATTGCGGAATCTGCGGCGAAAAGCCGCAGCAGCAAAGCACAAAGACCGGTGATTTTCAGCCGTCGCAAAGGTAAAGCGCAAACCATTCGTGGGCGCGCCCCGCAACCCCGAATTTCGCAAAACGAAATCCGCTCCATTCTGCGTAAGCGCGGTAAGCTGTCCAAGGCGGAGCGCCAAAAGCTGGCGGTCTATCGTGCCGCTGAAGCCCGCCGCCGCCGCGCCATCATCGAAGCCCGCTTGCGCGCGATTCGCGCTCGCGACGAAGGTTTGCGCAATATCGCCGCCGCCAACGTGATGAAAGACAACAGCACCGGCGAAGACCTCGAAATCCGCCGCGCCGCGATTGACGCGCTGGCGGGCAAGGCCGGCACCGTCGTGGTGCTGGACCCGAGCAATGGCCGCGTCTTCACAGTCGTCAATCAACAGATGGCGCTCAGTTCGCCGGTCAAACCCTGTTCGACCGTCAAGCTGATCGTCGGTTTGGCCGCCTTGCACGAAGGCATCTTCGATCCTAATCAGGACGTGGCGATCTCGGCGAGCTATAGCATGAATTTGACCGATGCGCTGGCCCGTTCCAATAACCCGTTCTTTCAGGTGCTGGGCCGCGAACTCGGTTATGAACGCGTGATGCAATACGCGCACAACTATGGCTTTGGCGAGCCGACCGGCGTGAATTACCCCGGCGAAAGCCCCGGCTTCCTGCCCGAAGAGGCGACGCGCGAAATGCCCAGTCACGGCGATGGCTTCGGCGTGACGGCGATGCAATTGGCGTCCTTCTCGGCGGCGATTGCAAACGGCGGCAATCTGTATGTACCCCGTGTGCCACGCACGGCGGACGACGCGGCGGATTTCAGACCGCTCTTGAAACGCCGCATCGAGATGACGCCGGAAGACCGGCTGCGCACCTTGTCGGGCATGAGCGGCGCCGTGAATTACGGCACGGGCAAATTGGCTTACGATCCGTTAGGCCAAGTCGCAGGCAAGACCGGCACCTGCACTGGCGCGACTGACAAGCTTGGCTTATTCACTTCGTTTTCCAGTATAGACAACCCCCGCTTGGTGGTGACAGTTATTACCACTGGCTCTTCCGAAGCTGGCAAACGGGCGGCCGACATTGCCGGGCGCGTCTATCGTTCGATTTCGTTCCGCTTCTTCAAGCAACCGCTGACCAGTCCAGCATCGGCGATCACCGAATTTCCGCGTGTTGGCAGCGGCAATCCGCAACGATAACGCGCTGCTTCATTTACCAAACACGAAGGCGAGCCGCAGTTCCACAACTGCGGCTCGCCTTTGTCTTTGGTCTGGTCGAATTAATGGCTAGCCCTTCATGCTGCGGCTTTCCGGCCCAGCTTCCGCGCCACAATACCAGTCAATTGCGTAATCTCGCCGACGCGCAGCAAGCGCGCCGTTAGAAAGAACACCACAATGCCCAAACCCACTGAGCCGCCTACATCCAACAGCCGCGCCGACAGACTCTGCGTGCCCAGTACACTTTCAACTTGCCGGCTCACCAACCAGCAGATCGCGCCCATCACGACCGCCGCCAACGTCACCTTGCTGAATGAGGCGAACAGGCTGCGCCCTTCGATCTCGCCCAACTTACGCCGCATGAAAAAGAGCAGCAGCAGCGAATTCACGCTGGCCACCGCCGCGATTGAAAGCGCCAGCCCACTATGGCCGAAGCCGAATTGCCGCACCGCCAATGACGCCACGATGTAATTCGTCACAATCGAAACCACACTCGCCAGCATCGGGATGCGCGTTTCTTTCAGCGCGTAAAACGAGGGCGTCAAGACACGGATGATCGAATACGCGACCAGCCCCAGCGCGTAATAGCTCAAGGCCAGCGCCGTCTGTTCTGTGTCGTGCGCGTTGAAGCTGCCGCGTTGATAGATTAGCGCGATGATCGGTTTGCTCAGCACGATCAAGCCCACCGCCGACGGGATCGTCAGCAAAAACGTCAGGCGCAAGGCCGACGCCAGCGAGCGCCGGAAGCCCGCCAGATCGTCCAGCGCCGCGGCCTTCGACGTGATGGGCAACGTCGCGGTCGAAATCGCCACGCCGAAAATCCCAATCGGCAGATAGATCATCCGAAAGGCGTATTGCAACCACGAGACCGGCCCCTGCCCCAGGCTCGTCGCAAAATTCGTATTGACGACCAGGTTCACCTGCAAGGCCGCCGCGCCAATGATCGCAGGGGCCATCAGCTTCATCACTTGCCGCACGCCGGGATCGCTGAAGCTCAATTCCCAACGCCAGCGATAACCGACCGCGCGCAGGCTCGGCACTTGAATCAGCCATTGCAAAACGCCGCCGATCAATGTGCCGATAGCCATGCCGATGATCGCTTGCACCGCGCCCGCTTCGTCACGCTCGACCGGCAGGCGGTGCCACAATGAATGCGCGATGCGGCTGACGTATTCCGGCGCATACGCATACGCGCAAGCCAACCCGCCCACAATCGAACCGACGTTGAACATGGTCGAAGCCGACGCCGGTACGCCGTAGCGGTCTTTCGTATTCAGCACGCCCATCGCCACCGCTGCCAGTGAGACCATCAGCAGAAACGGAAACAGGATGCGCGTCATCTTGATGGCCAGCGGCAGCAGCGCCTCAGCGCCAGCTTGCTCAGGCACATCCGCCAGCAAATTCACGATCTGCGGCGCAAAGACGATGCCTGCGAGCATGATGACCGACAGAATCACGATCAATCCGTTGTTGACCAGATTCGCCAGCCGCCAGGCTTCGCGCTCGCCTTTTTGATTGAGCGTGCGGGAGAAGGTGGAAACAAAGGCCGCCGACAGCGCGCCCTCGGCAAACAGGTCGCGCAGCATGTTGGGAATACGGAAGGCGATGTTGAAGGCGTCGTTCGCCACACCCGCGCCAAAGAAGGCCGCGAAAACCTGTTCGCGCACCAGGCCCAAAACGCGGCTACCCATCGTGGCAAGGCTGACGATGCTGGCGGAACGGGCAAGGCTGGAATGCGGAAGGCGGAAGGCGGAAGGCGGAATCTCGGTATTCTGTGTTTCCGTTGCCCCGTCCGCTTCAGGCTTTGGTTGTTCACTCATTCAGCTAACCTCAAAGTTCCGCATTCCGCATTCCGCATTTCACTGGTTGGCTTGCACCAGCAACAGCATGATCGCTTTCTGGGTGTGCAACCGGTTTTCGGCTTCGTCGTAAACGATGGAGTGTTTGCCATCAATTACTTCGGCGTCCACTTCGTCGCCGCGATGCGCGGGCAGGCAGTGCATGAAAAACGCGCCCTTGGCCGCATTGCTCATCAGCTTTTTGGTCACGCGGTACGAAGAGAATATCTCGCGCCGCCGCTCGGTCTCCGCCTCGAAGCCCATCGAAGCCCACACGTCGGTGTAAACGGCTTGCACGCCGGCGACCGCGACGTAAGGATCGTTGACGACTTCGATCTGCGCGCCGGTGCTGCGGGCTTCCTTGCGCGCACGTTTCAAGACTTCGGCGTCCGGCTCATACCCTTTCGGACAGCCGATGCGAATGTGCGCGCCAGTCTTCGCTGCGCCGAAGATCAGCGAGTGCGCCGTGTTGTTGCCGTCGCCGACGTAGGCCAGTTTGAAGCCGCGCAAATCCGGCCCGACCTTTTCGGTCAGCGTGAAATAATCGGTCAGCCCCTGACACGGATGCGAAAACTCCGATAGCCCATTGATCACCGGCACCGACGAATGCGCGGCCAATTCGATCACCGATTCGTGGCTGTAGGTGCGCGCGACGATCACGTCTACCCAGCGTTCCAAATTGAGCGCCATATCCTTGACCGATTCGCGTTCGCCCAGGCGCACGCCCTGATGATCCAGGTAAACGCACGACGCGCCCATCTGCGTCGCGCCCAGATCGAAGGTCACGCGCGTGCGCAAACTCGGCTTTTCAAAAATCAACGCCACGCTGCATCCGGCCAGCGCCTGGCTGTAATTGCGCGGCTGGGCCTTCACCTCCGCCGTCGTTTCAAAGATGCGGCGCACTTCGGGCCGCGTCAGATCGTCAATCGAAATCAGGTCTTTGAGCGCCAATGCTTCCTCCTGCCAGTAAGCGTTCCGTTCCCACCGAAGAATCTTCCCAGTAGAGTAGGGGAGGGTTTCCGCCTCCCCCCTCGTCAAACCGGACGTGCAGATTTCCCGCATCCGGCTTTCCCGGCGGCCTTCGCCGGAGACTCTGCAGGTCACAGGTACTTCAAGC
>JANOWX010001061.1:0-3410 GCA_031418175.1 Acidobacteriota bacterium
AAATGACGCGACCTTGCGTTCGTTGCCGCCCAGCACCGGCACTACGAACAGGCCGCCGCCCTCGCGTTCGGAACGAAAGGCCAGACTGTTGCCGTCGGGCGACCAATCGGGCTGCCAATCGTGCGCGGCGGCTTTGGTCACTTGCACCGGATTGCCGCCGCTGACCTGTTGCACCCAAATGTCGAAGTTGCCGCCGCGATCCGAACTGTAGGCAATGAAGCGGCCGTCGGGCGACCAGGTCGGCTCGCTTTGCAAGCCCGCGCCAAAGGTCAATTGCGTCAGTGCGCGTTGCGTGGCGGGCGGCACGGCGGCGGGCGCGTTTTGCAGCAAACGATAAGCGCCGTAACCCAACGAGCTGACGACCGCGAGCAATGCCACAAGGCTCGCCGCCACGCCGCGCTTGTGTTGCAACAAACTGGTCAGCAGGAACTCCGCGCTCGACCTGGTCGTGACGGCCTCGTTCGGATTGGTCGTGACAGCGGCCTGGCCCGCAATGACAGGGTTCATCAGGTTTGTCGTCAACCCGCTCGCCGGCAGCACCGCGCCGCTGGCATAACCCGCCTCGGCCTGGCGTTCCAGCTTTTGTTTGAGGCGCTTCAGATCGTTGTGCAATTCCTTTGCAGTTTGATACCGCTCGTCGCGATCCTTGCGCAGCGCCTTCGACACAATCCATTCCTGCGTTTCCGAAGCGTCGAGACCGCTCATTGCCAACGGCGCGGGTTCGCGTTCCAACAGCGCCGCGATCACATCGGCGGCGGTCGCTCCGGCAAACGGCGCTTTGCCCGTGAGCATTTCATAAAGCACCACGCCCAGGCTGAACAGATCGGTGCGCGCATCCACTTCGACGCCGCGCGCCTGCTCCGGCGACATATACGCGGGTGTGCCCATCACCAACCCCGGCGTCGTGGTGAATGCGGAAGGCGGAGTGCGGATTGCGGATTCCGCCGCTTCCTCATTCGGCGTTTCGCGTTCCGCATTCCGCCTTTCGACGAGTTTTGCCAGGCCGAAATCGAGCACCTTCACGTAGCCGTCGCGCCGCAGCATGATGTTTTCGGGTTTGATGTCGCGGTGGATGATGCCCGCTTCGTGCGCGGCGCTGAGCGCGGCGCTGACTTGCATTGCCACGTCCAACGCGGCGGCAATCGGCAAGCGGCCCCGCGCGATGCGTTGGCGCAACGTCTCGCCTTCGACAAATTCGGTGGCGATGAAATGTGTGCCGCCCGCTTCCGCTGAGGCTTGGCCGATCTCGTGAATGGTCAGGATGTTTGGATGATTGAGCGCCGAGGCCGCGCGCGCTTCGCGCATGAAGCGGCGCACGCGCGCTTCATCCTGCGTGAAGCGCGCTGGCAAAAGTTTGAGCGCGACCTTGCGATCCAGCCGGCTGTCGCGCGCCAGCCCGACTTCACCCATGCCGCCCGCGCCCAACAAGGATTCAATGCGATAAGCGCCGAACTCGCGCCCGGCCAGCGAAGCCGCCTTCTCTTCGGCCAGCATTTCCGCCGCCCATTTGCCGGCGGGCGTTTCCAGAAAGCTGCCGGTCTGCGCTTCGTAAGCCAGCAAGGCCTCGACCTCGCGGCGCAAGGCGGCATCGTCCGCGCAGGCTGCCGCCAGAAACTCCGCGCGCGCGCTGGCCTCGCGTTCCAGCGCCTTCTGGTAAATGCGTTTTATTTGCAGGATTCGTTCAGGCTTGCTCATGGCTTTCGTTACTCAGTTCGCGCAACAACCAGACCTTCGCCCATTGCCAATCGCGCTTCACCGTTTCGGGTGAGATGCGCAAGACTTCGGCGGTTTCTTCGATGCTGAGGCCGCCGAAGAAACGCAACTCCACCACTTTGCTCGCGCGTTCATCCGCCGCGGCCAGCGTCTTCAGCGCGTCATCCAGCGCGAGCAGCTCCGCGCCGCGTTCGTTTGAAACGGCCAGCGCCTCTTCCAGCGAAACCTGCTGCGCGCCGCCGCCGCGTTTCTGGTACTGGCGCGCGCGCGCGAAATCCACCAGCACGCGCCGCATCAATTGCGCCGAGACGGCAAAAAAATGCGCCCGGTTCTGCCACTGCACGCGGCTCGCGTCAATCAGCCGCAAATAGGCTTCGTTGACCAACGCCGTCGTTTGCAGCGTATGCCCCGCGCGTTCGCCGCCCAGGTAGCGGTGCGCGAGCCGGTGCAATTCGTCATAGACCAGCGGCATCAGCTTTTCCAAAGCCGACTCGTCGCCGCTGTTCCAGGCGAGCAATAACTCGGTGACTGCTTGTGGTGAGGGTGTTGCCATAGAGTGATTTGGGATGCGCGGCGCGGGCGGATTATACCTCGCCCGACACACGCTCAAAAATTTTCTTCAGGCCATGACCCTTTTCGCCGCCGCTTTCCCGCCTATAGCAGCGAGCCGCCAGGAGGCGCTCGTAACCGGGAACTTAAACAACGTATGACTTGGAGGAACTGAAAACTATGCAACGCAGCAACATTTTCTTCGCACTCGCCTTACTGGCATTGATCGCCCTTTCATCCACACTGGCGCTTGCTCAAAGCAGCGAACAACGCGGTTGGGGCGCGCGGCGCGCACTGGCCGGGCAAGGGCAGCTCGAGAAAGCCAGCGAAACAGCGGACACGACTATTGAGTTGGAATTCAGAGCCGCAGCCTTGGGCGGCGGTATCTTGGACGTCATTGAAGCCGCCAAAGAAGCGCGTCGTAAAGCGCTGGTGGGCGCCTGGCACATCAACATCCCGCAGTCGGAAGGCGGGATACCGCCATTC
Source organism: Acidobacteriota bacterium (assembly GCA_031418175.1). Classification (GTDB taxonomy): domain Bacteria; phylum Acidobacteriota; class Blastocatellia; order RBC074; family RBC074; genus JACPYM01. Next base: position 2,749 of record JANOWX010001061.1, read on the forward strand.
AACGCGCTGCACGTCTTTCACACGGGCGGCACGTTTACCGAAGTCTCCGATCTGTTGCCGGGCCTGGCTGAAACGCCTGCGAAAGGCGTCTGGGATGTGGAAGGCGACCGTTATCTGCTGACCTTTGAATTGTTCGTCTTCGATGCAGAGAAGAAACCCGCCGGGATCATCCGCGTGCGCGCTTCGCTCAAACTGGTGAATGCCAATGAATTGACCGGCGACACCGTCGTGGATTTCATTGCGCCAGACGGCACGGTTGAAATGGGCATTGATAAAGGCCCCTTCACTGGCAAACGCATCAGGGTGAGAGACATCAGGTAGCTGAGCTACGCAGCGACCAAAAGCCTTTTGGAAAAGCAAAAGCTACGCCTGCAAAACGGGCAGCCAGTCGCGTGAACCAACGCGCGGTGCCCCATTCCCAGCCGCTGCCGATCAGCGAAAGTTTTCCACCAGCGGCAAACGCCAGCACGCCAGCGCGCCGTAACCGCGTGGGACACGCGGCCCCGTGGCGCGGCCGCAACATCCCGGCCAAAACGCAACGCGCAGTAGAGTAGGGGAGGGTTTCCGCCTCCCCCCTCGTCAAACCGGACGTGCAGATTTCCCGCATCCGGCTTTCCCGGCGGCCTTCGCCGGAGACTCTGCAGGTCACAGGTACTTCAAGC
>JANOWX010001062.1:0-2816 GCA_031418175.1 Acidobacteriota bacterium
CCAAAGCGGCGGCCTGTGCCGCACGCACTCCAAAGGCTTCGCCCCGCTAACCCACTGTCAAACTTGGGTGTCAATAAGCACAGGCTTCGATTAAATGAGAGCTAGCTTCGCCCGCTACGCAGCTTGCAGACGTGTTGTCAGATGGGTTACTGCACGCTGTGAAGCGGGCGTGTCCGGTTCACTGGCGCTGCCAAGCCCGCGGCAGGCGTGCTAGAATCACAGCCGTTTTACCGTATCACAGCTTAGTGGAGAGCACGGATATATGACGACCATCACGTTGGAAGTGCCAGAGGATTTGGCTGTGCAGCTTGCCGCTTTGCGCGGACGGCTGCCCGAACTGTTGGCGAAAGCATTCCAACCGCAACCACCGCACACGCGGGTGGCCAATGGCAACTCACAAGCTGCGCCGTTGTATCGGGAGATCGTAGATTTTCTGGCGGCTGATCCCGCGCCGGAACAGCTTGCGACGTTCAAGATTTCTGCGGCGGCGCAGGCGCGCCTGGACGACCTGCTGGATAAACAACGCGAAGAAAGTTTGACGGCGGCAGAGACAGCGGAACTCGACGCTTATTTGCAAGCCCGTGATTTGATGATGCTGCTCAAGGCCGACGCGCAGCCTGCGGTCTAAACTTGTTTGTCTTGGAATCGCCATGCCTCCACCAGGCGTGTCACGCTCGCCTTATTGCGGATGAACGATGATGCAGTGATGGCGTACCGTCAGAAGTTGATCCGGAAAAAATCGCTATCCGCTTACTCACAGCAGCAGAAACGCTGCCAATCAGACAGTTGCCAAAGGAAACCAGAAAGATGAATAAGCTTCGCCCTTTGCTTTCGCTCGCGGTCTTGCTCTTTGTTTGCGGCGTTGGCGCATACGCCCAAGCCAACGAACTGACGCGCCTCGAACGCGAACTCGCCCGCCTGGTCAAAGTCACCGACGGCACCGTCGGCGTCGCCGCCATCCATCTGGAAAGCGGCCGCCGCGTCACGCTCAACAACGGCGAACGTTACCCGCTGGCGAGCACCTTCAAGGTGCCCGTCGCCGTGCAGTTGTTGACGCTCGTTGACGAAGGCAAGCTGCGCCTTGATCAAATGATCGAATTGAAAACCAGCGACCTCAGCCCCGGCAGCGGCACGCTCAGCGATCTTTTCAATAAATCCGGCGTGGCGCTCTCGGTGCGCAATCTGCTGGAATTGATGCTGCTCATCAGTGACAACAGCGCGACCGATGTGTGTGTGCGGCTGGCGGGCGGCGGCGCGGCGGTGACGGCGCGGATGCGCACGCTGGGTATCGAAGGCATCAACGTCAACCGCACGACGCGCGAATTGATTGCCGATTGGCTGGGCATTCAAAACCTGCCGCCGCAGAGCGAACACACGCAGGCGGGCTATCAAGTGCTGGCGCGCGCCGTGACGCCCGAACAGGCCAAGGAAGCCAACACGCGCTTCAACGCCGACCCGCGCGACACTTCGACACCGGAAGCGATGGCGCGTTTGCTGGAACGCATCTGGAAAAAAGATTGCTTGAAACCGGAGAGTGCCGCGTTGCTGTATGACATCATGCGCCGTTGCCGCACCGGCGACACGCGCTTGAAAGGTTTGTTGCCGCGCGGCTCTGAAGTCGCGCACAAGACCGGCAGCATCGGCGGCACCGCCAATGACATAGGCATCATGACTTTGCCCGACAACGCCGGCCACGTCGCCATCGCCGTGTTCGTCAAAGCGGCGACCAAAGACGTGGCCGAACGCGAACGCGCGATTGCCGAGGTGGCGCGCGCCGTCCACGATTTCTTTTTGTTCAATCCCAACGGGGCAACTCAATAAACCAACCACGGGGGAAGATGGGGACACGGGGACGGTACCGCGCGCGTCAGCAAGCGGTCATTCTACGGGCAACGGCTTGCTGACGCGCGCTGTACCGTCCCTTCTTCCCCCGTGTTCCCCGTGGTTAAAACCAACTTCAATGCGCATACTCACGCTCAATCTCAACGGCATACGTGCGGCGACAACGAAAGGCGTTGCGCAATGGCTGGCGGCCACGCAAGCCGACGTGATCTGCTTGCAGGAAGTGCGCGCCTTTCCTGAACAAGTCCCGGCGGATTGGCACGCGCTCGGCTATCACGCTGAATGGTATCCGGCGGAAAAGCCCGGCTACAGCGGCGTCGCGTTGCTTTCCAAAACCAAACCGAAACGCGTCACGCGCGGCATGCAATCTGTCTTTGATAGCGAAGGCCGCGTGTTGCAGGCCGATTTCGGCGATGTGAGCGTCGTCTCGACCTACATCCCCTCCGGCACGAGCAGCCCGGAGCGGCTGGCGCTCAAGCTGAAATTCATGGACGAGTTCATGGCGCATTGCCGACGCTTGCGCAAAGGCAAACGTGAGTTGGTGTTTTGCGGCGACTTCAACATCGCGCACCAACAGATTGATTTGAAAAACTGGCGCGGCAATCAAAAGAACTCTGGCTTCCTGCCCGAAGAGCGCGCGTGGCTGACGGAGTTTTTGAACGCAGGCTTTCACGACACCTTCCGCCATCTGGTCGGCCCCGAAGCCGTGCATTATTCGTGGTGGTCGAATCGCGGCAATGCGCGCGCGAACAACGTTGGGTGGCGGCTGGATTACCACTTCGCGACACCGGGGTTGAACAAGGCCGCGCATGCGCCGGTGATTCACGCCGGCCAGTTTTTTTCGGATCACGCGCCGGTGGTAATTGATTACGACGTTTAACCCTGGGTACGCAGCGCTTCCAGCGTGCGGTCTCGGCAGCGAACAAATTGATGCCGGAGGGTTCTCTTTCAGCATCCATCCGTCTGCTGCCGAG
>JANOWX010001063.1:0-3991 GCA_031418175.1 Acidobacteriota bacterium
GCCAAGCTGCTGCGCGCGCTTCAGGAAAAAGAAATCACGCGAGTCGGCGGAACCCGCGCGCTGAAAGTTGATGTGCGAGTTCTGGCCGCCACCAACCGCGATCTGGAAGCGATGGTCAAAGACGGACGTTTCCGCGAAGATTTGTATTACCGGCTGAACGTCATTCCGATCAACATTCCTCCGCTGCGCCAGCGCCGCGACGACATAGAAGTCCTGACCAGGTTCTTCCTGCACAAACACAGCGCCAACGCTGCTCGCGCGATCAAACTTTCCGGCGAAGCCAAAGGAATTATTTTGAATTACACGTGGCCGGGCAATGTGCGCCAACTGGAATCGGCCATCGAACGCGCGCTGCTGCTGGCCGAAGGCGACGAAATCACAGGCGAAGATTTGCCTATCGAAATTCGCCAGACCGCTCAGGTCGAAGGCACCGGCGGATTCAAGCTGCCGCCGGAAGGCATTTCCTTTGAAGACCTGGAGCGTTCGCTGATTATGCAGGCGATGGAACAAACCGGTTGGAACATCACTCGTTCGGCCAAGCTGTTGGGCTTGTCGTTCAGAACAATGCAATACCGGCTGGACAAGTTCGGCATCAAACGCCCCAATCGAGGCAAAGGCGAAACAGAAGAGCTAGAAGAGGTAGAAGAAGAATGACTTCGAGGTCATTTTTTCCGCCTGACTACTTGTCAGATGGCTTGTTGGCTTGAAATGTGAGTCTAAGACTATTGACGGTAGTTGCAGCCGCGTACTAGACTGCGCCAACTCTTGGGAAAACAAACGTGTCAATGAATATAGCTAAAATAACAATGCGTGGGTTTCGTCCAGCCGGTCGCGGTTTGAAGCAGGTGTTGGGGAAATTGGAGGCCGAAGTAATGCGAATCCTTTGGCAACAACCCGGACAAACCGTCAATGAGGTGGAGGAGAGGCTTCGTCTGAAACGCGAAATCGCGCACACAACGGTGCTGACGACGCTTGACCGAATGCACCGCAAAGGTTACCTGACGCGCGAAAAGCCCGGTAAGGCTTTTGTCTATTCGCCGAGTTACAGCCGCGAACAATTCGAGCGTGAAATGGCGCAGGAAGTGCTAGGCGCGTTATTGGGCGGCCTGGGCGAACCGGTGCTTTCCACCTTTGTCGAATTGGTCGGTGAAGACGATGGGAATCTGGATCGCCTGGAAGCCTTGATCAAAGAGAGACGGGAGGGCAAGAAGCGATGACCCTGGACGGCCCCTCTGGATGGACGCTCCCCTTGATAGGTGTGGAGAACTTTATCCTGATCAACGCTGTTCTTTCGGTGATTGGCTTTGGCGTCGTCGCCGTCTTTCGCGCGGGTAAGCTGGCCGCATCCTGGCATCCGCAAACGCGCTCCCGACTTTACGCCGCGGCACTCATCATTCCTCCCGTCATTTCCGCCTGGTTGGTCTGCGCGTCGCTGCTGCCCGCAATGTGGCTGGCCGGGGGGCGCTGGCAGCAGGAACACGAACCGGCGCACAGCCTGCATTTGCTGAATGCTTTCACGATTCCACTCGACCCGGCTCTTGGATACATGACGTTGCTCTTCGCAATGTTGGCGGCAATTGTTGCCGTCTACGCGGCGATGAGCGCCTACTTCCGCATCGGTCGCGTGGTCAGGCAACTTGAGATCGGCGCGACGCCTGCCGAAGCAGAGCAGATTAGGAATGTCGCCGAGACTTGCCGGAAACAAGGCATTGCCGTCGGGCTTGTCGCCAGCGATTACCCTTTCTCATTCGTTTGGGGTTACTGGGACTCGAAGCTGGTAGTTTCAACAGGCTTGCTCAACGCGCTTTCAGCGGAAGAATTGGCGAGTGTTCTGGAACACGAAACGGCGCATCATGCGCGACGCGACAATCTGGCCAAATTGGGACTGACGATTTGCCGTTACCTTTCGCCTGCCTTTCCGCTGACAAACCTGCTCTATCGCTGGTGGAGCGAACAGGTGGAGATGATTTGCGATGAAGTAGCGGCGCGCCGCACGCAGTCGCCGGTGGAATTGGCCGGGGCGCTGGTCCGGCTCAAACGGCTGACGATTGCGCCGGCGTCGTTGCCTCCCGCCGCTTCAGGCTTATTCGGCGATGGCAAGGAAAACTTCGAGCATCGGGTCGAACGCATTCTGTCTTTTGCAGAGCGAGTTGATTCCGAGGCGGCGACCAAGCTTTCAGGCTCGTGCGTTGGAATCGCCGTGACGTTGAGCGCGTCCTTTGCGCTTTCCCTGGCCACGCTCTTCGCTTTTTCGCCGCTGGCAATTCATAAAGTTGTCGAAACGATTCTCCACGTCTGTTGACGTGTCTATTTCACCGCTCCGGTCATTTTGATCGAGGCGGCTTTTTTTATGTGCGTTGCGACTACGACTGGTAGTCATCGCGCCATCCCAAGGAAGACTGATGAGACGATTGAGAGTGACCGCGTTGCCGGTTTTCATTTTGGCAGCGCTTTTGAGTGGGACGATCTCGGCGTTCAGCCAGAACGTGACGGAATTAGGGGCGGCAGCCGCAAATGGGGAGAAGCATCACGCAGCTTCCACTCCTCCCGGTGTGACTGCAACAACTCCGCTGAGTCCAACCCTCGCCCGTTACTTCGATCCGGTGCAAGGCGCTTCGTCGAACGATCTCGTGCGGCGGGCGCTGACCTCTAATGGTGAGCTTGCCGCCGCCCGTCTTGATGTTGACCGCGCCCGCGCTCGCCTGCGCCAGGCCGGACTCAGACCGAATCCAGTGGTTGATATGGAATATACGACCGAGCGTCTGACCGGCACGGGCAATGATCGCTTCAATGTGTTCGGCTTCGCGTTGCCGATTGAAATGGGCGGGAAGCGTGGGCGGCGGCTCGAACTTGCTCAGGCCGAACTGGAAGCAGCGGAGGCCGAGGTCGCTGACCGCGAACGGCGGCTGACTAGCGAAGCACTCACCGCATATGCCGACGCGTTGGCCGCCTTGCGCGAACTGGAGATCACCGAACGACTCAACGATATCAACCTCCAAACCGTGAGCGTCGTAAAAACGCGCGTGGAAGAGGGCGATACCGCACCACTTGAGTTGAATTTGTTGCAGGTGGAAGTTGACCGCCTACGATCACGGCGCGCGCTCATTGAAGGACGCTTGCAGGCGGCGCTAATACAATTAAAGGTTCGCGCGGGCATCCCGCCGGACGAGATGTTGCGGTTGCGCGAAGACTTGGCGGCGCCAATCTTGCCCGCGCCTCCCGCCTCGGTGGAAGCGGCGGTCGAAATCGCGTTGCGCATGCGGCCAGATCTGCGGCTCGCCCGTCTGAACGAAGAAGCGGCAGAAGCTGGCTTGCAACTCGCCAAAGCGCAAGCAATCCCAGATGCAACTGTCTTCACTAGATATACGTTTGATCGCACCATCACCGGTCTACCCGCGCCGCTTGTAGCCCTACCCAACTTCAGCCGGCGGCTGACTTTCGGCGTCTCAATCGGGTTGCCCATCTTTAATAAAAATCAGGGCGCTAAAGCAGAGGCGGCAACGGCAATTACGCAAGCGCAGCGGCGGCGCGAGTTTGCTGAAGCTGTCGTGCGCGCCGAAGTTACCAGCGCCTATACGCGCTACCAGGCGACGCAGGCGGCGCTTGCGACTTTTGAGCGGGGCGTCATTGACCGCTCGAACCAAAACATCCAAACCATCCGCGCTGCCTACCAGATCGGCGCGTATCGCGTGACAGACCTGCTGGCCGAACAGCGCCGCCTGCTTGATTCGCAGCGCGATTTCACCGAAGCATTGACCGAACGATACCGCGCGCTCGCCGACTTGCAGTCGGCCATCGGCGCTCCGATTGATTTCAAGTGATTCCAAGTGAGGAAAATAATGGCAAGAGAAATCATCCGCGATGATGCTGAAGGCACACCGGAGAAAGATCAAACAACGCCCGCGCGCGACCATCGCAACGCGGCCTTTCATTCACCGGTCAGGCGCAATTACACCGTTCCGATCATCGTCGTTTGTGTGCTGGCTGCGGT
>JANOWX010001064.1:0-3685 GCA_031418175.1 Acidobacteriota bacterium
CGCTGCGACTCGAATCGTTTGAAGGCGAAAGCCAAAGCGGCGTCGAGCCGCCGCACTCCAAATAGGAGCTAAACCTGAATGAGCCTGCCAGAACACTTGCCGACATTTGATGAATTGCCAATCAACCCCGACCATCCGCCGCATTCCGCCTGGGGCGTCTTTGGCGACGACGATCAAATCGGGACGCTGAATCTGCTGACGCCGGAACGCGTCGCGGCGGCGGCGCGCCTGGTGCAACGCGGCGCAGTCTTCGCGCTGAATTGGGCGTTGGAGTTGCCCGATCCGCCACTGTTCGCGCGCCCGGCGTTGCGGCATACGATCAACAAACGGCGGCACAATGTGTTTGACGATGTCTACGACAACTTCAACACGCAATCGTCTTCGCAATGGGATGGGCTGACGCATTTCGGCCATCGTGAATACGGCTTTTATAACGGCGTGACGGCTGAACAGATCACCGGCGCAACGGGCACGCGCAACGGCATCGAACACTGGGCGCGGCGCGGCATCGCGGGGCGGGGCGTGTTGGTGGATTACGCGCGGTTCGCGGCCCAGCACGGCATCGAATTCAAACCAGGTGAACGTTGGCCGATCACGGCGGCGCAAATTCAAGCGGCGGCGGATTGGCAGGGGCTGCGCTTTGCAATCGGCGACATCCTGCTGCTGCGCACGGGTTGGATCGAATGGTATCTCGGGCTGGATGCCGAGCAGCGCACGGCGCTCGCGCAACCGGGCGCATTTGCCGCTTGCGGGTTAGAGCAGAGCGAAGACTCGTTGCGCTTCCTCTGGGATAATCATTTCGCCGCCATCGCCAGCGACAATCCCTCGTTTGAGGCTTATCCGCCGCCGCCCGCCGCCGACGGCAAATTTGGGGACCAACGGGGCGAGATGATGCACAGCACGATCATCGGCCTGTGGGGCATGCCGATTGGCGAGATGTTCGACCTGGATGCCTTGGCGGCGGCGTGCGCGGCGGATGGGCGCTACGAAGTTTTCTTCACTTCGGCGCCGCTCAACAAACTGGGCGGTGTGGCGTCGCCGCCCAATGCGCTGGCACTCAGGTAAAACAAGCTTGAGACGCTGCCAACTGCCACAGGCTTGTCCGTGCCAGCCAGAGTAATTTGCCCGACTGCATTAGCAGTCAACATAACTATTCACGCGGCAAGCGCGTGGTGGTTTTCAACTAAATCAGAACAACAAACATTGAGACACAAGAACCAACCACGGGGAGCAGGGGGAGCACGGGGAAGCCGATGGTTATTGATCTTCCCCGTGCCCCCAGTGTGCCCCGTGGTTTGCTTTGTCCCAATCTTGGTTGTTCCGATTTAGCACAAGTCGCAGAGCGGTTTTCAACACGGTGTATGGCAAAGCGTTATCGAGCACAGTCTGGGTTGTCCCGCACAGGCAATTGCAAACCGAGCTAACTTACAAAAAAAGGTAAGCGCGCCCTTTCTTACCGCTTGACCTCAAACACGACCGGCTGTTTCGCCAGCGGCAACAGCATCTTGTTCGTCCCGGCAGCCGTGCGCACCGCATAGACCTGCGCCGCGTGCCGTCCATTGGACAAATTGACGGCAGCCAGATCAAAGCGAAAGCCGTGATTCGGCAGCTTGGCCGCGCCCGCCCGCACCAGGTCGTCGCGGCGCTGCTCGGCGCGTTGGGTGGCGATGAACTGATCGTCAATGAACAACTGCACTTCTAACACCTGCTCGGGCGCTTGTGGATCGTGCGCCCAGCCGCTCACGCGCGTGCGGTCGGCGATGTCAATCGCGCCGCGCAGCAGCGGGCTGTAGTTTTTGAAGGCCGCCAGCGTGGCGATGACGCAGATGAACAGGATTTCAAGGAAGGATTTAGCGATGACCGCGCGCAGCAGTTTCGTGGCGACGGTCGTCTCGGCCTTTGGCTGTGTTTGTTCTTCTGCGTCCATCTGCATCACGCCTGTTTCCGCATCCGTTCGTAACCGGTCATAACCAGCGCCGCCACGCGCTGATCGAAATCCTTGAAGCGTTCGTCCTGCGTCTGGCCGACGTGGTAGCGGTAGTAAATCTGTTGCAACACGACCGCCAGTTTGAAGAGCGCCAAGATGTAATAGTAATCAATCCCCGTGAGCGCACAGCCGGTCTTGGCGGCATAGCGCGCCACGATCTCGTCGCGCAAATACCAGCCCGGTTGCATCGTCACCGGACTGAGCGAACCGGTCAGCACCGGCGGATCGCCCGGTTGCGGCCAGTAACAAAGCAGCAAACCCAAATCTACCAGCGGATCGCCGACCGTGCACATTTCCCAATCGAGCACGGCGATCACGCGCGCCGGGTCAGGCGGATCGAGCATCACGTTGTCGAGTTTGAAATCGTTGTGCACCAGCGTGTGGCGCGCCGGTTCCGCCGGCAGATGCGCGCGCAACCATTCGGCCAACGCGGTCATTTCGGGTAAGTCGGTCGTTTTGGAGCGCTCCCAACGCCCGGCCCAGCCTTCGACCTGGCGGCGGACAAAGCCGACCGGTTTGCCCAATTTGTCCAGCCCGTGCTGGGCGATGTCCACCGTGTGCAGCGCCGCCAGCGTATCCACCAACCCCTCGCTGACCTGACGGCGCAAGGCCAGATCAGCGCCAATCTCAGGCGGGATGCTGTGGCGCACGATCAGGCCGCGCCGCCGCTCCATCAAATAAAATGGCGCGCCGATCACGCTGGTGTCTTCGCACAGCAAGTACGGTTGCGGCGCCAGATTGAAAACCGGATGAATCGCGGCCAACAAACGAAACTCGCGCGGCATATCGTGCGCGGTCGGCGCGACCGGGCCGAAGGGCGGACGGCGCATCACGAATTCACGCGCGCCGAATTGAACGCAGTACGTCAGGTTGGAATGGCCGCCGGGAAATTGCTCAACACTCAGCACGGCGTCGGGCGCAAAGGCAGCGCCCGCCAATTGCCGCGGCAAATGTTCGCGCAGGTAATTTTCCAGCGCCTGCCAGTTGAGTTGTTCGCCGGGTCGAATCGGTGCGGTGTCGGTTGTCGGCATGTCTTCGCTGTTTGGTTTACCAGAAATAAAAGGGCGGTGGCATAAATGCATGGAGTTCAAGCTTCAGCTTGTGTGGCGCGCAACAGCGCGCCCGGACAGCCTAAAGGCTGAACTCCATGCATTTATGCATGCACTTGGTTCGCGCCGCCAGCTACGTGTGGGACGCTAACGCAAAAAGCCGCTGCGTCCGCTCTCTTGCGAACTCAATTCGTCATTCAACGGATTGTCAAGCGCCAACAAATGCCGCAACGCAGGCGTCAGCCGCTGTTGCGCTGCCGTGCTCAACAACTGCCGCTGATACTGCTGCTGCGGCTGATCGCGGCGGCAATAAAAACTATGCATGGCCAGCCGTAACCCACTTTCGTCGAGTTGCCGCTTTTCACTTTCACTTAACATCTTTGCTGAAGTCCAATTTGAGGGAATGACAACGGCGCGTATTCTGAAACAACAGCGGGGCAACGGCAAACTACTTTCAACATATGCGCTCAGGTATAATCCGCCGCGTTCGCAAAGTCCCTTTTATCTCAGCAGGCAAGGATGCCTGCGCTTCCAGGAAGCAGCTTGGATACACCGTCACTGAATTCCATCCTTACCGAAACAGCGCTGGCCCAACAGGCGAACCGTCGCGCGCCACCATCGTGCGGCTGTGCGAGTTGAGCGCGCGGCC
>JANOWX010001065.1:0-16873 GCA_031418175.1 Acidobacteriota bacterium
CCGCGTTTGGCATCGTATGTTGTCCGTGCCTGTATTCGTAAAGTAAAACGGCCATCTTGCGATGGCCGTTTTCCATTTCTATCGGGGCGAGAGGATTTGAACCTCCGACCTCTCGGTCCCAAACCGAGCGCTCTACCAGGCTAAGCTACGCCCCGTAATGCGTGCGCATTATACACACGCCTCCGGCAAGTACAAATTGGCCGCTGCTGGTCATTGACTCGTTGCCGCAGATCAGGGACGATTGGCCACCCTAAAACTCCACTCCCTTTTTATTGCACGGAGGCACCATTGAAGAAGAAGTTCATAACGGCATCTGCCGGGCTTGGCCGCGCCGGGCTGGTTTGCCTGTTGGTATGTCTATTCGCCAACCCGTCCGCAGTTGCGCAAACCAAACGTAAGAGCACGCGCGCCAAACCCCGCCCGGCGAGCAAGCCTGCACCGGAGCCTGCGCTGCCGCCAGTCAATCTGAGCACTGAAGCGGCGTATGTGGCCGAGCAACTGAAAATCGTCACGCGCTTTGTTTATGTTTACGGCAAGATCGCCAATGGCCTGGAATTGGCCGAAGAGCAGATACGGCGCGGCGAATTGTCAACGGCGGCGGTGGCCAATAATCGCAAGACCAAAGAAGCAGTCATCACCAATATCAACGGCGTCCGCACCGGGCTGGAAACATTGGCCGGACGCTTTCAGGTCAATACGCGCTTGCAAGTGCAGTATTTGAAACTGTCGTATGCGGCGGAATCGGCGGCGAATGCCGAGCGCCTGGTGGCCAATGGCCGATTTGACGAAGCGGGCAAGAGTTTGGTGCAAGCGGTTGAACGCTTGGCCGACGTGATGCTGGCGTTGCGTTGACCGCAACCTCCCCTAACTTTGAGACAGGATGAACAGGGTTGAACGAGGATTGACAAGACAAGCAACCACAACGTCCACAGTCACTGTTGGTCAATCCTGTGAATCCTGCAAAGAATCTTGTCAATCCAGTCAAAAATCGCTTTGATCCATTTCAACCTTGCGCCGCATTCATCTGTTTCTGCCTGGCCAAGGGCGACAGCTTGCGCAGTTTTTCGACCAACGGCGGCAAGGTCTCTAACACGTAATCCACTTCTTCCTTCGTGTTGTCTTTCCCCAAACTGAAACGCAGCGCGCCCCGCCCGTTGTCCTGATTCAGCCCTAAGGCCACCAGCACGTGCGACGGTTCGACCGAGCCTGAAGCGCAAGCCGAACCGGTCGAGACGGCAATGCCTTTCAGGTCGAGCGAAATCTGCAAGCCTTCGCCTTCGACAAAATCGAAATTGAAATTGGCGATGTGCGGCAAACGGCGCTCGGCGTCGCCATTGCGCACGATGTCGGGAATCTTTTCGAGTAAGCCGGCTTCCAGGTAATCGCGTAACCCGCGCAACTGCTCCATGCGTTCGGCCAAATGCAGCCGCGCCAGTTCCGCCGCTTGGCCGAGGCCGACGATGAGCGGGACGCTTTCGGTGCCCGCACGCCGGTCGCGTTCGTGATGTCCACCGTGCATCTGGGCGGTCAGGCGCACGCCTTTGCGAACATAAAGCACGCCGATGCCTTTGGGGCCGTGAAATTTGTGCGCGGTCAAGGCGAGCAAATCCACGCCGAGGGCTTGCACGTCCACCGGCGTTTTGCCGATGGATTGCACGGCATCGGTGTGCAAGTACAAATGTCGTTGGCCCGCCGCGCGCCGCGCTTTGACGAGCGTCGCGATGTCGGCGATGGGTTGCAGCGTGCCAATCTCGTTGTTGGAGTGCATGAGCGTGACCAGCACGGTGTCGTCGCGCAACGCAGCTTTGACATCGCTGAGCCGCACGATGCCTTCCCGGTAAACGGGCAGCCGCGTCACTGACCAACCTTGCGTTTCCAATTCGGCGCAAGACGCCAGCACCGCCGGATGTTCGATCTGTGACGTAATGATGTGTTTGCCCGCCGCCGCGTGCGCGGCGGCGCTGCCTTTGATGGCCAGGTTGTCGGCTTCGGTGCCGCCCGAAAGAAAGGTGATCTCGGACGGTTGCGCGTTAATGAGTTGGGCGACCTGCTGGCGCGCCGTTTCGACGGCCTGTTTGGCCTGCTGGCCCCAGCGATGCGTGCTCGACGCATTGCCGAAGGCTGCGGTGAAGTAGGGCAGCATCGCCTGCACGACTTCGTCAGCCACGCGCGTGGTCGCGCTGTTGTCGAGATAGATTTGTTTGTTTGCCATAGCTGTTCTCCTGCGGCCACAGCATAAATTTCAGCCGCCGTTTGTCAAGCAAGGGCCTGCCGCAGATCAACGCAGAAGCACGCAGATGCAAAAAATGACCCGTACAAGCTTGCGCGGTGATTTGGCTGATAAAACTGATCCAAGACAGAATCTGCGTGTTTTTGCGTTGATCCGCGGCAAAAGCTCGCGGCTTGTTTTGCCCGCGTCAATGTTGTAGAAAGTCAGCACCCCTTTCGCAAATCCCCTGACGCAATCGCAGTGTACTAACAGCAGAAGGAGACAGTGATGAAAGTGAGTTCCCGCCTTTTTATGTATGCGCTCGCCGCCGTGGCGTTGTGCGTTCTCAACACTCAAGCGCAAACCCGCAAGACCAGCGCGGGCCAGGCGCGCCCAACCATCAAGACCAACGATCCGGTGACCTATCGCTATCCGTGGCAGCACGGCTATCGCGCCGGGTACGAAGACGGCTACATCAAAGGCAAGAGCGATTTCAACGACGCCAGCCCGCGCAATGCGCAAAGCAGCGAAGCCTATCGCCGCGCCGACCGTGGCTATACCGAAAAGATGGGCAACCTGGCCGAGTTTCAAGACGCCTATCAGATTGGTTTTGAATTGGGCTATGACGACGGCTATTTCGGGCGCGGCTATAGCGTGGCGATCCCGCCGAATCTGGGCAAAGTCGTCGCCGCCGATGTCGCGGCGAATGCCGAAACGACGAACGTTGCACAACCGGCGCCCGCGCCCGCACCCAGCAATCGTGCGCGCACGGCGGAAACAACTCCGGCTCCAAAACAAGATGACCGCCGCGCCACTGGTTCGCGTGACCGCATTCTGGTGCGCGACGGTGTCGAAATGAAAATCCGGCTGCAAACGCCGATCAGCACCAAAACCAATCGCGAGGGCGATCAGTTCACGGCGGTCGTGCTCGACCCGTCCGAATACGCTGACGCCACGATCACCGGCCACATCGCCAAGCTCAACAAGTCGGGCAAGCTGACCGGCAAGACCGAACTCGTACTCGCCTTCGATTCGATTGAATTGCGCAACGGCCAGCGCGGACGCTTTGCCGCGCAAGTCGAACGCGTTTATGAAAGCGAACAGGTCAAGACCGTTGACGAAGAAGGCAATGTCGAATCGGGCAGCCGCACCAAAGACACCGCCGTGCGCACCGGCGGCGGCGCAGCCCTCGGCGCGATCATCGGCGGCGTCATCGGCGGTGGCAAAGGCGCAGCCATCGGCGCGGCAGTCGGCGCGGGCGCAGGCGCAGGCTCCGTGATTTATCAAGGCAGCAAAGACCTGCAACTCGACCCCGGCACCGAGATGCTGATTCGCACCGCCGCCCCGGCTCAAACACGCGACTGATTCAAATGCGGAATGCGGAGTGCGGAGTGCGGAGTGCGGAATTCAGCGGATCGCGTACTCTCACAATTCCGCCTTCCGCCTTCCGCCTTCCGCCTTCCGATGATTACCCTGCTCACCGATTTCGGCACGGCGGATTATTTCGTGCCCGCCGTCAAAGGCGTCATCCTCACGCTCCATCCAACCGCCCAACTGATTGACCTGACGCACGACATTCCCGCCCATGACATTCACCACGCAGCCTTCACGCTCGGCGCGTGTTACCGCAACTTCCCGCCCGGCACGATTCACCTCGCTGTGGTTGACCCTGGCGTAGGCTCCGCGCGCCGTCCCCTCGTCGTGCAAGCCGGACAGTATGTTTTCGTCGGCCCTGACAATGGGCTTTTCAGTTTTGTCTACGCCCGCGAACCGCAGGTGCAGGTGTATCACGCGACCCATCACGAATTCTTCCGCCCGCAACCGGGCGCGACCTTTCACGGACGCGACGTCTTTGCCCCGCTGGCCGCCTGGCTCGCGCGCGGCATTCATCCGGCTTCGTTCGGGCCGGAGATCAGCGATTACGTCCGCTTTGCCATCCCGCAACCGCAAGCCGCTGCGGACGCCAATATCATCAGCGGCGAAGTCATCCACATTGACCGCTACGGCAACTGCATCACGAACTTCACTGAAAACGAATTGCCGCTCACTTCCGCACTCTGCACGCCGCCGCCTACGTTTAGCATTGGCGAACACGCGGTCAGCCAATTCGGCACGCACTTCGCGCAGGTTGCGCAGCCGGAGCGACTGTTCGCGTATTTGGGCAGCGCGGGGTATTGGGAAGTGGCGTTGTGGTGCGAGTCAGCGGCAGAGAGGTTTAGGATTGCACGCGGGGCGCAAGTGGTGTTGGCGGAGCTTTGAGTTAAGTTTCAAATTACCAAGCGTCTGATGCGGTCAGGGATATTGATTGGGATCATCGGTGAGCAAGCCTTCAGCTTGGGCGGCTTGATTCAGTTCGTTATCGGTGGAGATGAGCGTGAGTTGGCCGACGCCGTCAGCCGTCATTTGAGCCTGAAAATCCACGACCGCCGCCAACTGCGTCGCATCGTAGCCGCGCAGCCGATGCAACTCGGCCAGATTCATTGCCGCTTCGATAAGCTCCGGCGTGACGGGCAAACTGAAATAGCGCGCGCGGAAGTCGTGGCGAAAAACATTGATGGCGGCTGTGGCGGCAGCGGCAGTCACCATCCCTGCACGAACCCGGCGCGCCAAGGCCGCGACCACCTCGACACCTGTGATTTGGGCGATCACGATTTCGTGGCGCGGTTGCGCGTCAAGCAAGGCAGCAACCCAGGCGCTGCCAAGCTCGTTGACGTAGTGTTTGACCAGGGCGCTGCTGTCAAAAAAGTAGGCCGCCATCAGCGCCGCTCCTCGATGAGGCACTCGGAAACGGGTTTGCCCTGCACGTCAATACGTTTGAAAGGCGGCCGCGCTTCGTCCGTGCTGGGCGCTTGCGGCAGGATGCGCCCGGCGGCCCGCAGCCGTTCAAAGAACGCCGCCCGCCGCTGCGTTTCAGCTTCTTCCAATACCTGCGCGGCGACTTCCGCTGGCAAGCGGTCTTGCGTTTGCGCCTGTCTTAGCAACTGTTCGTAAGCTGTTTGCGAGAGATTGATTGTAAGCTGCATCTTGTTCTCCTTGTATGCGCTGGATGCGCTCATCAGCGCCGCTCTTCAATGACGGTTTCCAGCAACGGTTGGCCTTGCGCTTGAAGCGGCGGAAAAGTGAGCGGCGGCGGCAGCGCATCAGCTTCGACAACTAAGTCTGCGTCCGGCACGGACACCCGTTTGGGCGGCAGCGTCACGACGATGCGGTTTTCCGCCTTTTGCCGTTGGCGAAGCGCCACGACAATGGCGTGCATATCGTAATTGGACTCAGCCGCAATCTCTGCGCGGATTTTGTGCAGTTCTTCGATGATCGGGTCTTCGAGCATTGCTGTCCTCCATCCTCTTCAGGTGAACTCTTCCGGTGTGCCAATCACGGGTGGCCTATACCCAGCCGCGCGGCAGGTTTGTTCAATCACGCCGCGCATCGTCAAATTGGCAATGTGCTTGCAATTCCAGGTCAACAAATAGTCCATTCCGTGCACCGAAGCAACCGCGATGTGGAGCGCGTCCAGAAAGGCCTTTTGCGGCAGCGCGTGTTTGGCCAGGAGCAGATTGGCCAACTTTTCCGCTTCATCCGGCGCCGCCAATATTGGCAACGTCGCCAAGACAGCCACGCGCTTGGCACTTTCCGCCGCGTTGCCGCGTTGCGCTTCGTCTAAGACGGCGTCCGATGCATACAACTCGTGCTTATGCCGCTCCTGTTCCCACCATTCCAGCGTGATCTGCTGCCGCGCCGCCATAATCAAATCGCGGCTGGGGCGGGCGACCAGATAGCTGATGAAGCTGGTTTCGAGGTAAATCTTTGGCATCATTGAAACCTAACGAAGTTAGAGGTCATACGGGCAGAGGGCTACTGAGTCCTCGCCGACACCACAACACGCACACCGACATTGATGAAGCGGTCGCCGGGTCTATCAAAGTAACGATAGACGGAACGGACGCTCGCTTTAAGCTAGCCCCACGAACCCCCGCGCAGCACCCGGCGGCTTGAGTCTCCGCCACTCAACCAAGCTGAGCCATTGCTTGGCGCGCCTTTGTAGTCCTTGTGCCGGACGTCTTCGCACCATTCCCACACATTGCCGTGCATATCGTAAAGCCCATACCAAGACACTGAGCGCGCACTATCTATGCGAACACTTGCGCGGCTTGTCATTGGCTGACATCACACCCGACAAAATCAGGAAGTACCAACAGCAGCGGCGCAACGGCATCACCACACACGGCAAGACGCGCAATCCAAACACCGTCAATCGAGAGCTTGCGACGCTTTCCAAAATCTTCAGTTTGGCCGTGGATAGGGAGTATTGCGACGTCAATCCGTGCGAGTAAGGTCAAACGCTTCAAGGTGGACTGCCGCAAAGACCGCATCATAACACCGGCAGTAGCGCAGCACCTGCGCGACGCTTTGAAGGCGCGCAAGCATCGGCTTGAACCCGCCGTGATTCTCGCCCGCAACACCGGCATGCGGCGCGGTGAGTTCTTCAACATTTGTTGCGGGCCCCAAGCGGCCCTGTGCTTGCACGGGCGAGTGTGGTAGAAAGAGCCGCATTCAACATCCAACAGGAAGTGCGCCGCAGATAAGCGCTGAGCAACGCCGATCAGAGCCGTTGCCAAGCTGCGTTTTTCGGCGTTCATCTGCGGCGCACTTTCCAACCGTGCAGGAGGGCCGTCAATGAACCCACGTGATCGCATACGCGCGCTGACATTTTGTTTGAGCGTTGCCTGGATTGTCGTCAATGCCGCGCCCGTCGCCGCGAACAAAGAGTTGCCAGGGATTGCCAGCTACAAAATTGAGGTGCAGCTTAAATTGGATGAACAGCAACATCCGACGCGGCTGGAAGGGCGCGAGCAAATCCTCTGGCGCAATGCTTCGCCCGACACGATCCGCGAATTGCAATTTCACCTTTACCTGAACGCTTTCAAAAATCAGCGCAGCACCTTCTTCAAAGAATCGGGCGGCCAGTTGCGCGGCAATCAATTTGAGGCGGGCCAATGGGGCCAGTGGGGTTGGATTGATTTAAACGAAATCAAAGTTGCGGGCGGCGCCGATCTGACCAAGCAAATCGAGTTCATCCATCCTGACGATGACAACGCCGAAGATCAAACCGTCATTCGCGTGCCGTTGGATAAGCCGCTGGCGCCGGGCGCAACGCTGACGCTCGACATTCGCTTCACCGCCAAGTTGCCGCGCGTATTTGCGCGCACCGGGTATTGGGGCCAGTTCGCGCTCGTCGCGCAATGGTTCCCCAAGCTCGGTGTGTGGGAAGAGGTGGGCGAACGGCGGCGCATGGTCGCGGGTTGGAACTGCCATCAGTTCCATGCGAACAGTGAGTTCTATGCGGACTTTGGCAACTACGATGTGACGTTGACCGTGCCGGCAATATACAAGGGCAAGGTCGGCGCAACGGGCCAGCAACAGAGTGAGCAGGCGAATGCCGATGGCACGGTGACGTACCGCTTCGCGCAAAACAGCGTGCACGATTTTGCCTGGACGCTCGATCCCGGTTACGTCGTCGTCAAGCGCGCGTTCAAAGCGGATGAATGGGTGAAGCCCACTGAACTGGCTGAGACGGCGCAACAGTTGAAGCTGCCGCTGGAAGCGGTGAAGCTGCGCGATGTCGAATGCACGTTGCTGATTCAACCTGAGCACGCCGCGCAAACTGACCGGCATTTCAACGCGGCCTTCAACGCCCTCAAGTATTACGGCCTGTGGTACGGCGCTTATCCTTACGCGACGCTGACGATTGTTGATCCGCCCTACAACGGCGGCGGCGCGGGCGGGATGGAGTATCCGACCTTCATCACGGCGGGCACCGATTGGTGGCTGACGCCGCGCTTTCAAGAGCCGGAGATGGTCATCGTGCACGAGTTCGGCCATCAATTCTGGTACGGGCTGGTCGCCTCGAATGAATTTGAAGAGTCGTGGCTGGACGAGGGCTTCAACACCTATTCCACCACGCGCACGCTGGACCGCGCCTACGGCAGCACCTGGGCGCCGTTCAAATACAACGGCGTGCCGCTGTTTGATTTTCCGGTTGAACTGCCGCATCCGTATCTCAATCGTCCAGGCGTATTCATGGAGAAATTCAATGACCCGATCCTGACGCCCGCCTGGAAGTATTTCGATAGTTTCAGCTACGGAATCAATTCTTATCCGCGCACGGGGCTGACGCTGATGACGCTGGAAAACTATTTGGGCGCGGATGTGATGGCGCGGGTGCTGCGCGAATATGCGACGCAGTGGCGCTATCGGCATCCGACCTCGCAGGACTTTTTCGACACGGCCAACGCGGTGGCCGGGCAGGACTTGAATTGGTTCTTCGAGCAGTTTGTCAAAGGCACACAGACGTTGGATTACGAAGTCGTGGAATACACGAGCGCACGGCCCGCAGCCAAGCTTGGCGTTTATGACAAGGATGGCCAGAAGGCTGAAGTCAAAGAGGGCGACGCCAAGCCCGATGACAAAGCGCCCTTTGAAAACGAAGTGATCGTGCGGCGTGTGGGCGAGGCTTGGTTCCCTGTCGAGTTGCTGGTGACATTGGAAAACGGTGACAAAGTCTTGTTCAAGCCAATCCAGGTTGGCCTTGTTGAAACTGCTCAATCAAGCGGAAAGCCGGGAGCGCCCGCGCACTTAAGTGAATTGGGGCAAAGGTTGGATGGCTCGATTCTGTACCAAGCCAGCAATAGCCAAACCGGCCACCAGTGGCCTGAAAGCTGGGCCTTGCGTGAACGATGGAAGAAGTTCAAATTCGCCACCACCAGCAAAATCCAAAGTGTACAACTCGACCCCAACAACAAAGTCCAACTCGACGCCAACCTGACCAACAACAGTAAAACCGATACAGCCGCCATTGGCGCAGCGGTGCGCTGGACGGCGGGCTTGACGTTCTGGCTGCAAACACTTTTGCAAGCGCTGGCCGCGCTGAGTTGAGACAGGAGGAATCCGCCGTGCTGAATTCTTTACTCGTAGGAATCGAACGCGCCAGTCTCAGCGTCAAGCTGCTTTTCGTGCTCTTGCTGGGCAATCTGATTTGCGCCGTGCCGGTCGCGTTACCGGTGTTCGCGCTGGTGCAACAATCCGCGCAAGGCCGCGTCGTGTCGCAACGTTTGTTCGCCGACCAACTGGATGCGGCCTGGCTGATTGATCTGGTTAACAACCAATTCAACGGCTTTTCGCTCGCGGCGGTGGGGCTGCAAACTGGTTTATTGCTGCTGGTGGCGGGCGCGCTGTATCTGACCGCCAATCTTTTTTTCACCGGCGGCATCCTGGCGGTCTTCGCGGCGCCAATTGAACGCTTCTCCCTGCGCAAGTTTTGCGCAGGCGGCGGCGCGTATTGGTGGCGCTTCGCGCGGCTCTTTCTGATCGCGCTGATCTTTTATGGGCTGTTGCTCGGAGCTTATTTTTTAGCTTCGCAACCCTTGAACAAGGCGGCGGCACAGGCGACGGCGGCGGGCCCCATCATCGCCAAACGCTGGTGGTTGTTGCTGGCGCTCGCGCTGGGTTTCGGATTGCTCAACATGGTTTTCGATTACGCGCGCATCCGCACGGTGCAACACGAAGCGCGGCGCATGTGGCGCGTCACCTTCGCGGCCTGGCGCTTTTGCCTGGCGTATGTCTGGCGCACAACCTGTTTGTATCTGCTGCTGGCGGCAATTGGCATGGTGTTGTTTGGCGCATTCGTTTGGCTGCGCAACGCGGTGCCGCAGGCGTCTTGGCTGAACGTCGTGTTGGCTTTTGGCTTAGGGCAATTGGCAATCGTGGCGCGGCTGTGGACGCGGCTGGCGCTCTTCGCGGGCCAAGCCGATTTGCATCAACGACTGGCGCCCGCTCCGGCGCTGGCCACGCCCGGCGCACCAGTGATCGAGTTTATGCCCGCGACCAAAGATTTGGCGCCGCCGCCCGGCTTCACGCTTGAACCGGGCGCAACCACGTTGACGCCGCCTGCTGAAGCAGAACCGCCCTCGCCGACAGTCGTGGCTACTGAACCGACGGAGACAATTGATGAACCAGGAAACCGTGCGTGAGTTTTGCCTGGCGCTGCCGCACGCCACCGAAGACGTGAAGTGGGGGCAAGACCTCTGCTTCTGCATCGGCGGCAAGCTGTTCGCGGTCGTGCCGCTCGACGCCGCGTCGCCATACCGGCTCACCTTCAAATGCACGCCCGAAGAGTTCGCCGAATTGATCGAACAAGCCGGGGTTGATCCCGCGCCTTATGCCGCGCGCTATCATTGGGTCGCGTTGAAACGGTTGGATGTGATGAACGCGGTGGAATTGAAGCGGCTGTTGAAAGATTCGTATGCGATGGTCAAAGCGAAGTTGCCGAAGAAGGTGTTGGCGGGACTGGAATGATACGGTTCAAGCCAATTCAAGCCAATTCAGGGTTGATAGCCCAGGCCCCAAACGCGCAACAAGTCGCGGCAACCGGTTTCGAAGTCCTGCGTAAAGTCGACATGTTGATATGCCGCCAGCGTCCATGAGAACTCATCATAATCGCAGGGCTGAAAAAGCACCGGGACGATGGTCTTTTTGTAGCGTTCATCGCGCAGGGCAAACATCAACTCCCGGTTGACCCACATGGATTGCAAGGACTGCGGCGAGAGCACGATCACAAACCAGTCACAGCGCCGCAAGGCCGCGCCAATTTCGTCGTGCCATTGTTGTGCCTCAAGAAGTTGCGCTGGCGCGTGCCAGACGGCCACGCCGTGCCGCCGCAATATGTGTGCAAGTTCGGCAACAAAGAGTTGATCAGCACTGGAATGAGAGAGGAAAACCTCACGTGGTAACATAGGCTGAAAAAGGATTGAGCGAACAGACAACCCAGCCAGGCAGCGGCCATCAGCCATTGCTCAAGTGTGCGTAACAACCTGCTTCCTCATCTGTCGCTCGCGTTGCAGCTTCGTGGCCGCCGTTAGCCATGGCTCTGGCGCGCGTAACAACGGCGCAATTTGGAGGAGTCCGCTCAAGGCAGGTGATTCGCTGCCGGAGGCGGGCGCAAATAAATCGATGTTTTTCAACTGGCGCAAAATCCAGGGAACCTCAGCCTCAGGCAGGGCCGCTGGCTCGTCCGCAAAAACTGTCACCAGACGGTGTGCGTAATTCTTATTGCTCAAGGCAAAGCTGATGTTGGCGTGAACCTGTTCGGACCGCAAGGCCTGCCGCGTCAGCAACACGACCATGGCATCGGCCTCTTCCAGCGCCTGACCGATCTTCGCCGGCCAATTGTCTCCTGGGTAAAGTTCATCTTCGCCGTACCACACATCCAGCCCTTCCTGCCGCAAAGCCGTGACCAATTTGCGCGCCATCTCTTTATCTGCCGAAGCGTAATTGATGAATACCTTCATAACTCACCTCACTCGGTTGAACCGTATTTACCAACAGCGCAAATCGCAAAATGCGACTGCGGCAAACAAGTAACTCAAACGGCATCCTGCGTCAACCGGTTATCCACCAACCGCCAAATCCCGCGCGGGTTCGAATTCCGCAATTCCACTGGCAAAGCTGCTTGGGGAAAGTTCTGATACGCCACGGGCCGCGCGAACCGTTGAATTGCGGCCGTGCCCACCGAAGTCGTCCGCGCGTCGGTCGTCGCCGGATACGGCCCGCCGTGTTGCATCGAGGGGCAAACTTCGACACCGGTCGGATAGCCATTGAAAATCAGCCGCCCGGCTTTGGTGGCGAGTATGTCCACCAGCCATTTGTATTCGGCCAGGTCTTCGGGCGTACCGTGAATCGTCGCGGTCAGATGGCCTTCCAAATTGCGCGCAACCGTTTCGAGTTCGGCGCGGTCAGCGCAATCAACGACCACAGTCGAAGGGCCGAAGAGTTCTTCGCTCAATTCATGCTGTCGCAAAAACGTCGCGGCATCAGTGGTAAACAGCGCCGCCCCAGCCTCATTCTTTCCCGCATCTGGGGTAGCGTGCGCGACAACGGCTTGCACGCCGTCAAGCGCGCCCAACCGCGTTACGCCCGCAGCATAAGCTTGCGCGATGCCAGGATAGAGCATCGGCGCGGGTGCGGCGCTGGCGATCAACTCGCCCAGCTTGCCGGCAAAGCGCGTGAAATTTTCATCGCGCAATCCAACTGCCAAGCCCGGACAGGTGCAGAACTGGCCTGCGCCCAGCGTGACTGAACCCTTCAACCCTTCGGCCAGTGCGTCCGCCCGTTCACGCAATGCGCCCGGCAGAATAAAGACCGGATTGATGCTGCCCATCTCGGCATATACCGGAATCGGTTCGGGCCGCTGCGCCGCCGCGTCGAACAGCGCACGTCCGGCGCGCAACGAACCGGTGAAACCGACGGCTTTGGTCAATGGATGTTTAACCAAGCCCAAACCCAATTCGTGGCTGACGCCGTGCAGCAAAGAGAAAATCCCCTGCGGCATACCAGTCGCTTTAGCAGCTTGCGCGATGGCGTGTCCAACCATTTCTGAAGTCGCCGGATGCGCGGGATGCGCCTTGACCACAACGGGACAGCCCGCCGCCCAGGCCGAAGCCGTGTCACCCCCCGCCACCGAAAAAGCCAGCGGGAAATTGCTGGCGGCAAAGACCACGACCGGGCCAACGGGAATTTGCATGCGCCGGATGTCCGGTTTGGGCAGCGGCTGCCGCTCAGGTTGCGCGCGGTCAATACGCGCCTCGATCCAGGAACCCTCACGCACGACTTCGGCAAAGGCCTTGAGTTGATTGACCGTGCGCCCGCGTTCGCCAGTCAGGCGTTCTTTGGGCAGTGCGCTTTCGGCATGCGCGCGTTCGATCAATTCATCACCGAGCCCAAGAATCTCTTCCGCAACTCGGTCAATAAAGGCCGCGCGCTGTTCAGCCGTGCATTGACGCAAGGCTCCAAACGCCTGCGCGGAGGCCGTCAACGCTTGCTCAATGTGCCAGGCATTGGCTTCGTCGAACGAGCCAAGCTGGACGTGGGACGTGAATGTGGTTTGCGCTTGGCCGCTCGCGTCGGATTGGCAAGCGATGATGTTTTTACCGTTGATTTCCATACTTGTATTCTTGGCTTGTCTTCGTTGTTCAGCCTTGCACCACGTGATTCACCAGGGTGCCGATCGGGTCAATCGTGATGCGTATTTCGTCATCCACCTGCAACGTAAAATCGTCCGGCGGCACGACACCAGTGCCCGTCAACAAAAAGCAGCCATACGGGAAGACATTGTCGCGGTAGAGGTATTCGACCAACTCTTCCGGATTGCGTTTCAATTCTTTGAGCGATGTCTCGCCGTGAAAGGCGGTCGCGTTGTGGCGCAAAATATCCAGGTGAATCGCGGTTTCGCGTGGTAGCGCGCCTGGACGCAACAATACGCACGGCCCTAGCCCACAGCATTGCGCGTAGACTTTGGCTTGCGGCAAATAGAGCGGATTCTCGCCTTCGATGTCGCGCGAACTCATGTCATTGCCGACGGTGTAGCCGATAATCTCGCCCAGCGAATTGACCACCAGTGTCAGTTCGGGCTCCGGCACATTCCATTTGGAATCCTTGCGTATGCGCACAGGCTGGCCGGGCCCCGCGACACGCTGCGGCGTAGCCTTGAAAAAAAGCTCCGGGCGCGCAGCCTCGTAGACGCGATCATAAAAACTGCCGCCACCCGCATCTTTCGACTCTTCCATGCGCGCCGTGCGGCTGCGGAAATAAGTCACGCCTGCGGCCCAGACCTCTTGCTTGCCGATGGGTGCGAGCACGTCTTCGTTGACGGCGAAGTTCGGGATGCGCGCGGCACGGCGTGTCATGCTGGTCAGCACCAATTCATGATCGCCGCGATTGAGCAACACGTCCCAATCAGTTTCAGGTAACCGATAATGTTCGCCGCGCTCTTCCAGCACCGGCCCATGAATGGTTTTGTAGAGTTTCAGCATGATTGCAACCAACTCGAAACATGACTCGAAACATGATTTGAGTGAATTGTCGCGGTATGTGGGTGTTCGCTTGTGTGTCGAGGCGCTGGCCCCTGAAATGCGCGCCGATAATCGCAACAGACAGGCCGAATTGCAAGCAAGCCCTGACTGCTCAAAATGGCTCAGGAACGGGCACGAAATAACTTCCCGATTCGCGACGGCCTGGGTGCGATGGCTAGGCGCTGCTTTGGCGGAAAGTCGGGAAGTTATTTCGTGCCTGATCGCAACTCGGACAAGCCGGAACCAAACAGGGGTCATTCCCGAAAAGTTGGACGACTTGCAAATTGCGCTGAAAGCCGCTCTGGGAGCGGCTTTCAGCGCTTCGTCAAAAATATCTTGCCAGGAATGGCAACAATTTCATGACGAAGTATCTAATTGGCGAAGGTCAGCCAATCGCCCGGCGCTTCTTTCTCGCCCGACGTGATGGCGAAGAATTCTTTTTGCAGCGCGGCGGCGATGGGGCCGCGTTTGCCTGCGCCGATCTTGATGCGGTCAATCGTGCGGATGGGGGTAATCTCGGCGGCGGTGCCGGTGAAGAAGACTTCGTCGGCGGTGTAAAGCGTAGCGCGCGGGATCAGCGCTTCGACGACTTCGTAACCGTGCAGCCGTGCGAGTTGCATTACCGAATCGCGCGTGATGCCGGTCAAACCCGCGCTCGACAACGGCGGCGTATAAAGCTTGCCGTCGCGCACGACGAAGATGTTTTCGCCGCTGCCTTCGCTCACGTAACCCTGTGTGTCGAGCGCGATGCCTTCGACATAGCCGTTGGTGATGGCTTCCATCTTGATGAGCTGCGAGTTCATGTAATTGGCGGCAGCCTTGGCGGTCGGCGGCAACGTGTTGCTGTGCATACGCGCCCAACTCGACACGCAAACATCCACGCCCTCTTCGATGGCCTCCGCGCCCAGATACTTGCCCCACAGCCAACTGGCGATGTAGGTCTCGACCGGATTGTTGAGCGGGTTCACGCCAAAGGCGCCGTAGCCGCGCAAGACGACGGGCCGCAGGTAGCACTCTTTGAACTCGTTGACGCGAATGGTTTCTAAACAGGCTGCGCTGAGTTGTTCGACACTGTACTCAAGCGGCATGCGGTAAACGTGGCAGGAATCGTGCAGCCGTTCCATGTGTTCGCGCAAACGGAAGACGGCCGGCCCCTGCGGCGTCGCGTAACAGCGAATGCCCTCGAACAGCGCCGAGCCGTAGTGAATCACGTGCGACATCACGTGAATGTTAGCGTCGTTCCAGTCAATGAATTTGCCATTGTGCCAAACCTTCTTGGCGGTTTCGGTAGACATCTCGTTGATAACTCCTTCGTCAGTGGTTGTGGGTGCGGGATGCGCAAAAGCCTGGGCATCATACGGGCGGCCTCTGGCAAGTTCAAGATTCAATTCAGCAAAATTCGGCGCGCTGATTGACCGGGCCAATTGGATCAAATCGGCAGCCGACATTCGCAATGCTCAATTTTGCATTCTCAATTCCTTGCAGTGGGGTCGCCGAATTGAAGCCAGCCATTGCAAAAGAATTGCGAATGCAAAATTGAGTATTGAGAATGTTGTGCAATGGCGACGGTTCCAATGTCGCATGTTCTGTTTTAGAATGCCCGCGCTCTAAAGCAAATCCCATCTCACCGACAAGGAAGCAGAATGAGTTTGAGTCCTGACTTTTTAGAGATCGTCCGCTGCCCGGCCTGCAAGGCGCGCGTCGAATTGAAGCCCGACGGCAGCGGCCTGAAATGCGTCGAATGCCGCCGCGTTTATCCCATCCGCGACGACATTCCGATCATGCTGATTGACGAAGCCACGGTTGAGGACAAAGGGCGCACCTAGCGGGAGAGTCAACAATGGCAGACCTGCAACAACTCGACGTTCAGTACATCACCAACCAGGCCGGTGAAAAGACCGCCGTAATTTTGGCTTGGCAAAAATTTCAAACGTTGCTCGAAGACCTGGAGGACTTGGCGGCGGTCGCCGAGCGGCGCGCGGAGCCAACCGTTTCGCACCAGGAATTGCTGGCCGAGTTGAGACAAGATGGACTCCTATCGGATTGATTGGAAGCGCTCAGCCGTAAAAGAACTGAAGCAGCTTCCGAAAGAAATGGTCACGCGAATCTTGCAGACGGTCGAGCAACTGGCAGTCAATCCCTTTCCGGCTGGCCCTTGCCTGCCGGGGCGAAGAAGCTGGTCGGTTCGCAACATACCTAGCGCCTGCGTGAGGGCGATTACCGCGTCATTTACGACGTGCTCTCCAAAACACTCCTGATCGAAATTATTCGCGTCGGACATCGGAAAGATGTGTACGACTAAGCTGCCCATCATTCGCAAGTAATGTCCGAACCGTTTTTCCAACAGCTTCCGCCCAAGGCCCGCCTGCTCTTCATACGCCTGCGTAATCTGGGCGAAGCTGTGCTGGATACGGCGAATCTGCGCGCGCTCAAACGGTATCGGCCCGACCTGCAAATCACCACGCTGGTCGAGGCGCCTTACACCGACCTGTATGCCGCCGACCCCGACATCGCCGCGCTTCCGTTGCCGCGCGCCACGCAATACCGCCGCAGTTCGCTGGCCGCGCGCTGGCAAATTATCCGGACAATCCGCCAGCACAAATTCCACGCCGTAATCAACCTGCACGGCGGCCCGACCAGCGCCCAGTTGACGCTGCTGAGCGGAGCGCGGCAGCGCTTGGGCGCGCAACATTTTCGCAACGGTTTCGCCTATAACTTGCGCCTGCCGCCGTCTGAAGAGATTTTGGGCCGCGCCGATCTG
>JANOWX010001066.1:0-7527 GCA_031418175.1 Acidobacteriota bacterium
CAGGCAGCCGCTTGCTGACGCGCGCGGTACTGTCCCGGTTGTATCAGGTGATCTGACTTTATCAATTTCGTAGTAGGCAAGGGTTTGCGCCCGCGCCTGAACTACAAGTCCGGCGAAGGAACTGCCCTAGGTACTAACCCCACATCTAGCGCAGCCCGCTCGCGAATAAACAACTCTCTGGAAGTCCTGGCAGACAACAGACAATTCCCCCAGGCATTGAGGAATTATGTGTGGCATCGCAGGTTTTTTTGAGCCGAACCCGGCTCTGACTGCGATTGAAAGACGCGACGTCATCCAACATATGTGCGACGTGATCGCCCATCGGGGCCCGGATGACGAGGGGTTTTATGTTGATGGTGGTTTGGCGCTCGGGATGCGGCGGCTTTCAATCATTGATCTGGCGACAGGTCAGCAACCGATCTCGAATGAGGACGGCACGGTCTGGATCGTCTTTAACGGCGAGATCTATAACTACGCCGAATTGCGGGCCGGTTTGTTGCAACGCGGGCATCAGTTCCGCACCAACAGCGACACCGAAACCATCGTGCATCTTTACGAAGAGTTAGGCGACCGTTGCGTCGAAAAACTGCGCGGCATGTTCGGCTTCGCCATCTGGGACGCGCGCGAGCAAAAGCTGTTGCTGGCGCGTGACCGCATCGGCAAAAAACCCATGCACTATGCCCAAGTTGGCAGCGCGTTCCTATTCGGGTCGGAAATCAAATCGCTCTTGCAGCATCCGTCCATGAAGCGCGAGGCGAATTTGGAGTCAGTTTCTGACTTCCTCTCGTTCGGCTACATACCCGAACCGCAAACGGCCTTTCGCGGCATTCACAAATTGCTGCCCGGCCACACGCTGACCTTCAAAAACGGGCAAGTCAGCACGCGCTGCTATTGGGATTTTAACTACAACGGCGCCAGCGCGCCGCCTAAAGACGAGCGCACTTACATCGCAGAGTTGCGCCACGAAATTGACGAAGCCGTGCGCATCCGCCTGGTGGGTGAAGTGCCGCTCGGCGCCTTCCTGTCCGGCGGCATTGATTCGAGCACGGTGGTGGGCACGATGGCGGGCTTGATGGAACAGCCGGTCAAGACCTTTTCCATCGGCTTTTCCGAAGCGAGCTTTGATGAATTGGAGTTCGCGCGGCTGACGGCCCAGCGCTTCAACACCGACCATCACGAATTCATCGTCACGCCGGATGTTTGCCGCCTGGTCGAAGAGATCGTCTGGCACCACGATGAACCCTTTGCCGATGTTTCCAGCATTCCGACCTATGTCGTCTCAAAGATGGCGCGCGAACACGTCACGGTGGTGCTCTCCGGCGATGGCGGCGACGAAGTCTTCGCCGGCTACGAACGCTACGCCGTGCATAAACGGCGCGAAGTGTTTGAACGCATCCCCCGCGCGGCGCGGCGCGGCCTGATGCTGCCCTTGAGCCACTCGCTCCCAAGTCTTATCCCTGGCAAGAACTACCTGCGCAACATCGCGCTCGACCCGGCGGCGAGGTACGTTGACAGCCTGGCGTTCTTTGACGAAAAGACCAAACAACGCTTGCTCTCCGATCAGGCAGCGCGCCTCTTGCGGCACCACGATTCAACCGCCGGATTCCGGCAGTTGTTCAATGTGCCAACCTCGCTCGAACGCATTGATCACCTGATTTACCTGGACAGCAAGACCTATCTGCCCGGCGATATTCTGGCCAAGGTTGATCGCATGAGCATGGCGCATTCGATTGAAACGCGCGCGCCGCTGCTGGATCACAAGCTGATCGAGTATGTGCAAACGATTCCCGGCACGCTGAAGCTGCACGGCATGGAAACCAAGCACATCCTCAAACGCGCGGTCGCCGGCCTGGTGCCGGATGAAATCATTCAGCGCCAGAAAAAAGGCTTCAGCGTGCCGATCCGCCAGTGGTTCAAGCGCGAGTTGAAAGACATGCTGAACGACACGCTCAGCGATCAGCGCACACGCGAACGCGGCCTGTTGAACGCGCGCGCCGTGCGGGCCCTGGTCAACGAACATCAGATAGGCCGCCGCGATCACGCGCACAAGCTTTGGGGGCTTTTGACGCTGGAACTCTGGCAGCGCGCCTTTATTGACCAACGGCCCGAGATGAGTTTCGAAGGCGCCAAGAGCCTGGGGCTGCAACAACTCACACACGCCGCAGTGATCTAAGCGAAAATTAGATGGAAGCTTTGTTGAACAAATCCGCCGTGGAACCAAATGTGACGCAAGCCGCCGCCAGCACACGGCGACGGCCCCGCGTGCTGCATTTGCTCAACAGCTTCGAACTAGGCGGCACCGAACGGCAGGCGGTCGAGTTGCTCAAACGCCTTGACCAAACGCGCTTCGACGTGCGGCTGGCCGCGCTGCAATGCCAAGGGCCGCTCTATGACGAAGCGGCCGCGCATTATCCGCGCCTGCTCGAATTTCCGCTCAACAGCCTTTACAACGCCCAAGCCCTGCGCCAGATGCGGCGTTTGCGCGCCTGGCTGTTGGACGAAGAGATTGACATCCTGCACGCGCACGATTTTTACGCGGGCTGGCTGGCCGTATTGGCGGCGCAATTCACGGGCGTCAAGATCATCGCCTGCCAACGCCACTTGCGCCTGTCTGACCGTTGGGTGCACGCCACAGGCCGCTGGGTCATCAACCGCCTGGCCCACCGCGTGCTCGTCAATGCCGAATTGATTCGCGCGCACGTGCTCGAAACCGGCACGGCCCGCGCCGGCAAACTCGTCGTCATTCGCAACGGCCTGACCTTTGAAGCCGAACCGGCCACGCGCGACGCAGTGCGCGCCGCGTTGCTGGCTGAATTGCAACTTCCGGCAGATGCCTTGCTGATTGGCAACGTCGCCAACCTGCGCCCGGTCAAGGGCCACCGCTATTTGCTGCAAGCGGCAGCCAGCGTAGTGCGCCAGTTTCCCAACGCGCATTTCGTCTTGGTTGGCACGGGCGAATTGCACGCGGCCTTGCTGGAACAAGCCGCCGAATTGGGCCTCAGCGCCAACGTGCACTTGCTAGGCCAACGCCCCAACGCCGCGCAGCTAGCACCAGCCTTCGATCTGGCGGTGCTCGCCTCGCTGCACGAAGGCCTGCCGAACACGGTGATGGAAGCAATGGCGGCGGGCGTCCCCGTCGTCGCCACAGCGGTCGGCGGTGTGCTGGAATTGATTAAGGATGGCGCGACCGGCTATCTGGCGCCCGCAGCGGATGCCGCGCGGCTGGCCGAAAAATTATTGCAGGCGCTCGCCGATGAACCAGGCCGCGCCCAAGTTGCGGCGCGTGGCCGCGCTTTTGTGCTGGATCAATTCAGCATGCAGCGCATGGTCGCGGCAACTGAACGGCTCTATGACGAATTGAGCGGCGCCCCCTTGTAGTGGCGAATTTATTCGCCCAACGACGTAGCGAAAAAATTCGTTACGACAAGGGAACAACTCGAACGGCAAACATAAGCCATCCCCCGCTGTAACGTTTGCCGCGCTTTCCCCACTGCAAGCAAAGGCACCTGACACAGGGCTTACTCTGCCCTGCCCGAAACTTTGAAGCATGTCATCCCCTGAATGCCCTTGTAATGACTGAAGCGATGTCTCAATCCGAAAAAATTCGTGTCTGTCTGGTCGCGCCTTCGCTGGATATTTATGGCGGGCAGGCCCGGCAGGCCGTGCGTTTGCTGACCGCTTTCAGCCACGAACCGCTGCTTGCAACCGGCTTCATCCCGCATAACCCGCGTCTGCCAGGGCCGCTACGCAAGCTGCAACAGATCAAATACGTCCGCACGATGGTGACAACGCTGCATTATTGGCTGCTGTTGCTGACCAAAGTGTGGCGCTACGACATTGTCCACATCTTTTCGGCGTCCTATTTTTCCTATCTGCTTTCCGTTGTCCCAGCAATTCTGATCAGCAAGCTTTACGGCAAACGTGTCATCCTGAATTACCGCAGTGGTGAAGCTGAAGACCACTTGCAACATTGGCCGCTGACGACAAAACCGGTAATGCAGTTGGCTGATCGCATCGTGGCGCCATCGGGTTATCTGGTGGACGTGTTCACCCGCTTCGGGCTGCCCGCCGAAGCGATTTTCAACATTGTCGAACTCGACCGTTTTCGCTTCCGCACTCGTATACCGCTGCAACCGAAATTTCTGTGCTGCCGCTTACTCGAACCGCTTTATAACGTCGGCCTGGTGCTGCGCGCCTTCCAACTGATTCAGCAAGCGTACCCACAAGCCAGCCTGACGATTGCTGGCGATGGCAGCCAGCGCGCCGAATTGGAGCAGTTGGCGCAGACTCTGGGGTTACGCCATGTCGCATTTCGCGGCATCGTACCGTTTGAGCAAATGCCGCAATTGTATAACGAACACGATGTCTGCCTGATTGGCAACGATATTGACAACATGCCTGCGACGATTCTTGAAGCCTGTGCCAACGGCTTACCGGTCGTCACGACTGATGCCGGCGGCATTCCCTATCTGGTCAAACACGAAGTGAGCGCGTTGCTGGTGCCTTGCGGCGACTATGCGGGCTTGGCGCGTGAAGCGTGCCGACTGCTGGAAGACCCTGAATTGGCGCAATTGATCGCACGGCAGGCGCACTTGGTCGCCCAACAATGCACTTGGGAAAACGTGCGCGGCCAGTGGTTGAAGCTGTATATGGATTTGATGCAATCGCAAAGTGCGCCTCGCAATGCCAGGCGCGCGACTTTGCCCCAGCGGAGTTGACGAAAGCTCCGGTGTAACTCGCGGCGCGTATAGTTGGTATCTGCGCGCTTTGGACAATTAAGCAACAAGCGGTTCTGCTCACCCCCCCGGCAGCCGACACAGCTACTGAAGTAGTGGAGAGCACCGCACATGAGCAACGAAAAGCCTTCGCGCATACCGTCGCTTGACGGCTTGCGCGCGCTTTCGATTTCGCTCGTGCTTTTTGGGCATCTCTGCGGCACGCGGAATTTTTGGTCGGGTGGTAGTTTAGGATTTTTGGGATTCGGTGAATTCGGCGTGCGCGTCTTCTTCGTGATTTCAGGTTTGCTAATCACGAAGCTGTTGCTCAACGAGTTCGAGACGACGGGCAAGATACATCTGGCGAAGTTTTACTTCCGCCGCACGTTTCGCATCTTCCCGCCCTATTACGCGTTCTTGTTCTTTCTCATCATCGTGCAGCCGCTGGGCTGGTTCCTGTTGAATGGCGGGGACATCTGGCACGCGCTGAGCTACACGTCGAATTATCATCTGACACGTTCGTGGAATATCGGCCACACCTGGTCGTTGTCGGTCGAAGAGCAGTTTTATCTGCTCTGGCCGGCGGCCCTGTTGTTGCTGGGCGTGCGGCGCGGGTTGAAAGCGGCGGTGCTCGTACTGTTGCTCGCGCCCTTCATTCGGCTCGGCATCTTTCACCTGCTGCCGTCGCGCGCCGAAGGCGTCGGGCATCAGTTCGAGACGATGGCCGATGCCATCGCCACCGGCTGTGTGCTGGCCTGCCAGACGTTGTGGCCGCAATGGGCGCGCGACTGGTACGAACGGCTGTTGCAATCGCGGCTGATGCTGGCGCTGCCGGTGCTGGGCCTGGCGGGCAATTCGTTGAGCGATCATCCGACGCCATCGTTTTTGATCGGCTACACGCTCGCCAATCTCTGCATCGGCGTCTGTGTGGATTGGTGCATACGCAATCACGAAGGGCGGCTGGGGCGCGTGCTCAACTCAGTCCCACTGGTGTTTGTCGGCACGATCAGTTATTCGCTGTATTTGTGGCAACAACTCTTTCTCAATCGGCATTCGACCAGCGTGACGGCGAGCTTTCCGCTGAATCTGACGCTGGCGGTGGGCGCGGCGCTGCTGTCGTATTACTTGATTGAAAAACCGTCGCTGCGCTTGCGGCAACGCTGGGAAGCGCGGCTCTTCCCCAAAGAGCCAGCGACGCAACAAGCCGAGCGGGCGTTGGTGCTGCCGTTTGAACAAAGCACGCCGTCAGTGCGGGCCGTGCGCATCTTGCGGTTGAATGCGCAAGCAGTCAGCGAAACGCGCGATGAACAACCGACCGAAGGGTTTTTGCAAGCGTTGCAACGGGTGGAAGCGCACGAACAGCGCGCCACTTTGTCTGATGCCTTGACCCGTTTGAGTTTTCACGTGAAGTCTCGTAGGCGATGAGTTCTATTTTGGGCAAACTCGAAAAACTGCTCCTCATGCCCTGGCAGGAACTGCAAGCGCGTGGCGCGCAAGAGTTGGCACGGCTGAATGAACGCTATTTGGGACACGGGTCACGCGAATTGAGCGACCGGGATTTGCTGCGCGAATTCGCATTTGAATACGGTACGGGGAGCGGTAGCGACCTGATGACTGCGAGTGTGCAACCTGCCGAGACACTAGGTCGCTACCGCTCCCCGTACCGCACCGGCGCAAGCGCCAATGAAACTGCGGCTGCGTTGCTCTTGCGTTTACAGCAACAACCACGCTTCTTCCCTGCTCTTTCTCAACGCACGGCTGTTGTGCAGTTAATGCAAACGCGCTTTGCCGCCGAAAACGAACGCTTGCTCGCACGTGCTGACCGCGTCCTAACAAACCGCTTCGACATCTTTGAATACGAAGGGGAACACGAAGGGTTGAGCTTTGGCGATCCTGTGAATTGGCGGCTTGAACCGATTTCCGGCAAAGAGACACCGCTCGCACATTGGAGCGCAATTGATTTCCTGAATCCTGCCGTCGCGGGCGACAAGAAATTCACCTGGGAACTCAATCGCTGCCAGTTTTTCATCACGCTGGGCCAGGCCTATTGGCTGACCGGTGATGAAAAGTATGCCGAGAAGTTTGTGGCGCTCACCAACTCCTGGCTCGACGCCAATCCACCCAAACGCGGCATCAATTGGGCCAGCAGTTTGGAATTGTCTTTCCGTGTCATCGCCTGGCTGTGGGCCTTGCATCTGTTCGCGGACGCCAAAGCGCTGACGCCGGACTTCGTTGCGCGCGTGTTGAAATCGCTGCTCGCACAGGGGCGGCACATCGAAACCTATCTGTCGCGCCACTTCAGCCCGAACACGCACCTGACGGGCGAGGCGCTGGGCCTGTTTTACCTGGGCACAGCACTGCCCGAATTGCGGCGGGCCGAACACTGGCGGCAGTTGGGTTTGCAAATCCTGCTGGAGCAGTTGCCGCTGCACGTGCGGCGCGACGGTGTTTATTTCGAGCAGGCCTCGTATTACCACCGCTACACGGCGGATTTTTATACACACCTGTGGTTGCTGAGCCGGGCCAGTGGCATCGAGTTGCCGCCGCTGGTTGAAGAGAAGCTGGTTGGCTTGCACGAGCATTTGCTCTGGATCACGCGGCCCGACGGCAGCCCGACGTTTTATGGCGATGATGACGGCGGACGCACGGTGCTGTTGAGCACGCGGCGCGCCGCCGACTTCCGCGACACGTTGGCAACAGGCGCGGCGCTCTTGCAACGTTCAGACTGGAAGTTCGTCGCGGGTGAAGCGGCAGTTGAAACGCTGTGGTTATTGGGCCCGAAAGGCTTGCGGGCTTTTGACGAACTCGAAGC
>JANOWX010001067.1:0-4013 GCA_031418175.1 Acidobacteriota bacterium
GCTAACCGGGCTGAGCGGCGACCTGTTCACGGCGGGCAAATGGCTGTCGGTCGTGTGCGCGGTCGTGTGCGGCTGGCTGGTGTTCCGGCTGTTCGCGCAACTGTTCGGCTTTTGGGTCGGCGTGGGCGCGCAGTTACTGACGGTGGCGAGCGGCGAGTTGCCGCAATTTTCCATCAGCGCGACGACGGATGTTTTCTTCCTGGCGCTGTGTCTGGCGGCGCTGGTTGTGTTTACGAATGAAGCGTTGTCGTTGCGGTGGCGAGTTGGCGGGGCGGCGGTGCTGACCGGCTTGAGTTATTTGACGCGCTACAACGGACTGTTTTTGCTGGTCACATGTTTGCTGGGACTGGTGGTGTTTGATTTATTCGAGCTGGCGTGGCGTGAACGCTGGCGGCAGGCGGTGTTGTTTATCGGGCTGTTCGTACTGGTGGCGCTGCCCTGGTTTTACTACAACGCGAAACATCATGGCGCGCCGCTTTACAACACGAACTACCTGAACCTTGCCACCGAGTTTTACCCCGAACTGGTCAAAGGCGAGGTCAATCAGGATGCCACGCGCACCTTGGAAGCGCGCTTCCATTCGTTCGGCGATGTGCTGCGTTACGCTCCGTTGACGCTGCTCAAACGCTATCCGGCCAATTTGTGGGAGAGCGTGCGCAACCTCGCCGGTTCTTCGCTGATGCCGGCGGCGGTGGCGTGGGCGGCGTTGGGCGGATTGCTGTTGCTGTTGTTTGAACGCCGCCACAAGGCCGCGCTGGTGTTGCTGAGCGCGGGATTGTTTTATCTGTTGTTGATGGCGCTCAATCATTGGGAGACGCGCTATTACTTTTTCGCGCTGACGCTGTGCGCGGGGCTGGCGGTGTATCTGATCGTGCGGCTTTTTGAACTGGCGCAAGCACGGGGCTGCCAAAAACATGTCTGGATGACGCAACCTGCGTTCGCGGCGTTGCCCGTGGCACTGGTGGCGGCGCTGTTTGTGGTGACAGTGCGGGCCGGACGCAACGAGGTGGGCGATTTCCTAGACAACCACCCGTCCGAAGTCACGGCGGTACAGGCGTATTTGCAAAGCGCGGGCGAATGCAATGCCGCCGCGCACAAACGCATCGTCGCGCGCAAACCGCATTTGCCTTATCTGTGCCGAGGCGCATGGGTTTTCTTCCCGCAGGTCAAAACACCGGAGGAATTGCGCGCCTGGCTTGCCGCGACCCCGGTGGATTACCTGCTCATCAGTGAACGCGAAATGAAAGAACGCAAGGGGCTGAAACAACTCGGCGATCCCGCCAAAGCGCCCGCCTGGTTGCAGCCCGTCTGGGCGCAGCGCAAACCCGTGGCCGTGCTGTACCGGCCCGTGGCTGCGGCCCTAAAACAAGAGTAGTGCCGTGGCGCAAGAGCATGGAGTTCAGGCTTCAGCCTGTGTTGGAGTACTCCCAGACAGGCTGAATCCAGAACAACAAGCTCGTTGGCCTGTGAATAAGGAGTAGTTTGATGGATCAATTTCGCATCAGCGGCGGTCAGCCCTTGCACGGACGCGTCAGCATCAGCGGCGCCAAGAATTCGGCCTTGCCGTGTCTGGCCGCGACGTTGTTGACGCCCGAAACGATCACGCTCAGCAACGTGCCCTATACGCGCGACCTGATCACCATGCGCCGCTTGCTCGAAGATTTGGGCGCGACCGTGCTGGTGCCCGAATTGCGCACGCATCAGGTCAACGCCGCGACGGTCGAAAACTTTGAAGCGCCCTACGAATTGGTCAAAACCATGCGCGCTTCAGTGCTGGTGTTGGGCCCGCTGGTGGCGCGCTTTGGCGAAGCGCGCGTCAGCTTGCCGGGCGGTTGCGCCATCGGCACGCGCCCGATTGACTTGCATCTGGCCGCGCTGGAAAAGCTGGGCGCGCAAATCGAATTGCAAAGCGGCGTCGTCAGCGCGCGTGCCGCACGGTTGCGCGGGGCCGCGATTCATTTCGACACCGTGACGGTCACAGGCACCGAGAACGTGCTGATGGCCGCAACACTGGCCGACGGCGTGACGCGCCTGACCAACGCGGCTTGCGAACCCGAAGTGACCGACCTGGTCAACCTGCTCAGCAAGATGGGCGCACAGATCGAAGGCGCAGGCACCGCGGCGCTGATCATCACCGGCGTCGCAGCGTTGCAAGGCGCAACGCACGCCATCATCCCCGACCGCATCGAGGCGGGCACCTTTCTGGTCGCCGCCGCCATCACCCAAGGCGAACTCGACCTCGTGGAGTGCGAGCCGCGCCACCTGACCGCCGTGATCGAAAAGCTGCGCGCGGCCGGCGTCGTGATTGAAGAGATCGGTGAACGTTCCTTGCGCGCCTCTGCCAACGGCCCATTGCGCGCGGTGGATTTGACGACTGAGGTTTATCCAGGCTTCCCGACTGACATGCAGGCGCAATACATGGCATTGATGACGCAGGCCGAGGGCGAATGCGAGATTCACGAAACGATCTTTGAGAATCGCTTCATGCACGCCAGCGAATTGCAGCGGCTGGGCGCGCACATCCGCATTCACGGCCACACGGCCCACGTCAGCGGCAAAACGCCATTGACCGGCGCGCGGCTGATCGCGTCGGATTTGCGCGCGTCGGCCTCGCTCGTGCTGGCGGGCCTGGCGGCGGCGGGGGAAACCTGGATTGACCGCGTCTATCACATTGATCGCGGCTACGAAAAGATCGAAGAGAAGTTGCGGGCGGTGGGCGCCGAGATTGAGCGAGTCAAGAGCTAGCATTGAGCGGGGCGGTTGCTGGTCGTTTCATGAATTTGAAAGCTGTGCCGTAAAGGCTTCCTTCCAATCCTTGCAATGTATGGTGCGTGATGTCTTCCTCTTTGCCGAGTTTGCTTGTCCATGCGCCCGAGGCTAATTGCCGGGCTAGATGCGTCGGTTGTCCCGCAGTGTCAACGTAAAGAGCAACCTTCTCAAAGCCCGGCTCATAACGATCATCGTCGCAGACCACGTAGCCGAGTCTTTCAAACGCCGCCAGGAAAGCTTCAATCGTGGTCTGCCGCCGAATCCCGGGCGGCCAGTATGCCAAGCCGGCTGCATCCGGCCACCACCATCTGTCAGTCGCGCCAGCCGCCCAAGCGATGCAGTTATATGCTGGGGTTGGCGGACTGGTAAGGCTGAAGTCTGCGGCCTTGAGTTGGGGAAAACGCCGCCGAATCTGTTCCGACATTTAGACGTACCCGCGTTCCTTCCCCCATGTGAGCCAGGCGGCAGCCATTTTCTTGACGTTCCCAGCGTCTGTGGCCGGCACCGGGTTTTCCCCCGTGATCGCGTGCAAGGCCCAAAACCAATGATCCAGATTCCGCTGCAACTCGCCGAGCAGCAAGGGCACCGCCGCTGGCCCCAGACCGATGATGCGTTGATAGGCCGGATGCAAGACCAACTCGTTGACAGAGGAAAGGAACGCTGTTTCCGCGCGCCATCTTTCAACCAGTTCACTAAAGGTTACGTCCAATGGTTGCGTGGTCTGGCTTGGGCCAGTCGTGCGGTGCTTTGGCTTTTTCGGTTTGGAACTTTTCGTGCTCAGGTTCATAAAATCAACGCGCCCTTTCGCCCATACATTTTATTCACGGCGGTATTATCCAAATCGCTGCTGAACCTGCAATACGCCACAACGATTACTTGATCGCTTCGGATTTGCGCGCCTCGGCTTCGTTGGTGTTGGCTGGATTGGCGGCGGGGCGGGCGAGACCTGGATTGACCGCGTCTATCACATTGATCGCGGCTACGAGAAGATCGAAGAGAAGTTGCGGGCAGTGGGCGCCGAGATCGAACGCAGCAAGAATTGAGCGCGCGCGAACGTGAGAGCAAACACTGACGCGCACAAAGCAATGGAGAGGTTCTCCGTTGCTTTGGTGCGCCAGTAACTCGGTTCGATCTGGTCGGGTGAAACGTCCCGACCCTGGAAATTGCCCGTTAGACAGGTAGCCAAACGAGCGTGCGTCGTAGCAGCAATGCTACCCACGGAGCCTCGGGCGGCGAGCGCGTGA
>JANOWX010001068.1:0-12794 GCA_031418175.1 Acidobacteriota bacterium
CCAGGTCGCACTCAACTGTAAACCGCTATAAGGAGAGCAGTATGTTGTTACCCCAAGACAAACCCATTCAACGTAAGGCCGCATTGACAGCCCGGGTTAATCCCGCTTTGGCTGTCTAAGCGGCGGCCCGTTTTCCCCGATTGCCGATACCCAAGAGGCGCGCATGGATGCGCAGGCTTTTGGGTATCGGCGATTCCTCAAAAAACTTGCCCTGATTACTTTGAACATGGATTTGGCGACGACAAACTTTCGAGCATAGGCATTACCCGTCTCAACGCGGAAGCGCAACGTCCGGTCTAGGTTCTTTGGAGAATTATATGAAGCATCCCAAATTCCCTCTGACCTTCAACCCCCGTTTACTGGCTTTGCTGGCCGTGTTGTTATTGGCGCTGGGCGTGTTCCTGAGCGGGACGCCGCGTGGCGCACGAGCAGCGGCTTTTATCACCGGCAGTACG
Source organism: Acidobacteriota bacterium (assembly GCA_031418175.1). Lineage (GTDB taxonomy): Bacteria > Acidobacteriota > Blastocatellia > RBC074 > RBC074 > JACPYM01. The sequence continues at coordinate 456 of JANOWX010001068.1, forward strand.
CCTGCTTATCTTAACGGCGTGTTTGACCGGCTGACTGGCCAAAACGAATCCCTCCGCACTGCGGGCGTGGCAAACTCAATGAGAACTGTTACTGCATCGGTATCTATTCCCACGTCACCCGCAGTTTTCGCCTGCGGTGCCATGACGGTCACGCGACTGTCCTCATCCTTTCTTTACATTGATACAGCTACCCTCTCGACTGTCTCGGCGCAGTATGTCGGTTACAAGATATGCAATGATACGGGAGCCGCAATTGCCGACGCTTGGGTCAAGCTGACTACGTCCGGCGCCATTGTCACCCTGGGAACCAATGAAGATGGGCTTTATCACATCGGACCACTGGCGATAAACCAATGCGCCAACGTCTATTTCTACGTCAAAGCGAGCGGCGAGACAGGCACGACGCAGAACCAAACCGTTGAACTCTTTAACGGGAATCCAACCTCCGGCGGAACTCTTGTTTGTGGAGGAAATGTCTTCGGCTATACCGTCGAAGACGTGATTAACGCCCCTGCCAACAAACCGACTTCAGTGACGATTAGCGGCGATACCAACGCTTGTTTCAACGTGGTCCAAACCGGCGCGACGGGACAAATCGGATCACATAACAACAGCAACATTACTTATTCGCCATCTGCCGTCCCGAACTGGCCTGCTGACGCTTATGAACTGGTTGCCGTCAATATTGTTTATCCGGGCAGCCCTGTCGTAGGCGTCAGTGGAAAGCTCTTCGTTGATAATTTGACGAATGCAAACGAAGGGAATTACACGATCACTTATACGATTTGCAAAAGGCAGAACGTCGCCCTCCCTTTAATGTTGCCTTACGCCTACATCAGCAGCGGTGGTGGCAACGATAAATACGGCCCGCTTGATCCTGCCGTCACGGTGCAGCTTACGGCCTTGAAAGAAGTTGCTCCGACGGGGGCAGTCTCCCCCGGCACGATGCTGACTTACACAATCACGATAACGAATACGGGCACTGTCGCGGCGACAAGTATGACGCTGACGGATGCGATCCCGGCAAACACGACGTATGTGGCTGGCAGCACAACGTTGAATGCGGTTGCTGTCGCCGATGTCGCCGGAGCTATGCCTTACGCTACGGCGAAAGAGATTCATAGCACCGGCGCGGCGAGCGGAACGATTGCTAATTTTGCGGCAGCCCCTAATAACAAAGCTATCGTGAGTTTCAAGGTAACGGTCAATAATATTACGGCCCCTGCCACCAGCATCAGCAATTTTGCAACCTACAGCGGTACTGGGATACCGGCAACCCATACAAACACGGTCACAAACTCAGTATTGGCGGACCTGAGCCTGACCAAAACGGTCAGCAATGCGACGCCGAATGTGGGCAGCAACGTGACCTTCACAGTGACGGTGTCCAACGGCGGGCCGAGCAATGCGACGGGTGTAGTGGTCGGCGACCTGCTCCCTGGCGGTTACAGTTTCGTGAGCGCGACGCCGAGCCAGGGTTCGTACGTGAACGGAACGGGAGTCTGGACGGTCGGTACGATCAACAACGGAGCGAGCGCCAACATCCAGATCGTGGCGACAGTGCTTGGGAGCGGGCCATACACGAACACGGCGCAGGTGACAGCCTCGAATCTAAGCGATCCGGACTCGACGCCGAACAACAACAACGCGGGTGAGGATGATCAGGCGAGCGTCACGGCCGCGCCGGTGGCCGACCTCAAAGTTGTCAAGACTGACAACAGGACTGGGACTACTCCTGAGTCAGTGATTAACTATGTGGTGACGGTCACCAACAACGGGCCGTCGTCGGCCAATGGTGCGACGATCAGCGACCCAATGGCGGCGAACTTGATGAAGCTGGCGATTTTGTCTTGCACGGCGGCGGATGGAGCGGTTTGTCCGGTCTTGGGCGATTTGGCAGGGCAGTTGAATGTCGCAAATCTGGAAGCTGGAACTGTAGTGGTGCCGACTTTGCCAAATGGGGGCAGCCTTATCATCACCGTGAGGATCAAGGTGGCATCAGGTAATGGCTTCCCGAGCGTTACAAACACGGCGACAGTCACGGTCCCGACGGGATTCACCGATCCGACCCCGGCCGACAACACGAATGCCGATACGGATACTGTCACACCGGGCGCGCCGACGGCGGTCGAGATGATTTCGTTTACGTCCACCGGCGATGCCGCAGGCGGCGCGACGCTGCAATGGCGCACCGGTTACGAAGCCGACAACTTGGGCTTCAACATTTATCGCGACGAGCGCGGGCAGCGCGTCAAGCTCAATGCCGCTATGGTGGCCGGTTCGGCCTTGTTGGCGGGGCGGCACACGATACTGACGGCTGGCAACGGCTATTCGTGGACGGATGCGCGGGGCGCGGCGGGCACCGGTTATTGGTTGGAAGAGGTGGACACGAATGGCGTGAGCATCTGGCACGGGCCGGTTTATGCCAGCGGCGGCGCGACGCCGGGCGGCAAGCTGAACCCGCGTGCCATGCCGGGCCGGCAGGTGCTGTTTCTCTCAGACCTGAACGAGGCCGCCAATCGTGACCCGCAACGAGAGTGGGCGGACACCTCCGCTGAGAGCGTGAACGGTTTGGAGACGGCGGCGAATACGCCCACCCCGCTGCTGCTGGCGCAAGCGGCTCAACCAGCGTGGACGTTGCCGAATGAAGCGGCGGCCAAGCTGGCCGTGCGCAAAACGGGCTGGTATCGCGTGACGGCGGCGGAATTGGCGGCGGCGGGTTTCAACGCGAACGTGAATCCGGCGTTGCTGCAACTTTTCGCCGATGGCGTCGAAGTCCCCATGCGTGTCGCAGTGAAAGGGAATAGTTTGGATGCGCTGGAATTTTATGGGCGTGCGCTCGACTTGCCTGCGACTGACACGCGCATTTACTGGTTGAAGGCTGGGCAGTCACTGGGGCTGCGCCTCGATGCGCGCCCGGCCAAAGCGGCTCAGACGCCCAATGCCACAAGCTTTCGCTCGACGGTCGAACGCAAAGAACGACTGATTTATTTTTCGGGCTTGCTCAACGGCGAGGCCGAGAACTGGTTCGGCCCGGTGATCAGCACGAATGCCGCGTTGCAGCAATTGACGACACGTTTTCTCGATCGAACGGCGGACAGCGCCACGCTCGAATTCGTTTTGCAAGGCGTGACCGAGCAGCCGCATACGATCAATGTCGAAGTCAATGGAACTGCCGCCGGGACGCTCACCTTTGCCGGCAAGGCGCGTTTCACTTCAACGCTGAACGTGCCGGTCAACCTGCTGCTCGATGGCGTGAACGACATGCGCTTGGTGGCGGTGGCGGGCAGTTCCGACATCAGTCTGCTTGAATGCCTGCGGCTGAGCTATCAGCGCAGCTACGTGGCCGATGGGAACGCGCTGAGCTTTAGTCTAGGCGCGGGCCAGACGGCGTTTGTGGGCGGGTTCAGTTCGCCGAACATTCGCGTGCTGGAACTCGGCGCGCACGGCGATGCGGTGCGCGAGTGCACCGTCAAAGCGCAAGCGGCGGCGAATGGTTACGGGTTCGCCTTGCAGAGTGAGGCGGGCGCGCGTTATTTGGCGCTGGCCAACGAACAATTTGAGCGCGCGGCCAGCGTCAAGCTCAACACGCTCTCGAACTGGCGCGCGGCGGCGAACGCGGCCAACTTCGTGATCGTCACGCACCACGATTTCTGGACGGCGGCGAACCGGCTGGCGGCGGCGCGGCGCGCGCAGGAAATGCGCGTGGCTGTGGTGGACGTGGAGGACGCTTACGATGAATTCAGTTTCGGCGCGAAATCGCCGCAAGCGCTCAAAGATTTGCTGACGGCGGCGCGCACGACCTGGCTCGTCAAACCCAAATTCGCGTTGCTCATCGGTGATGCGACGACCGATCCGCGCGATTATCTGGGCTTGGGCAACGCGGATTTGGTGCCGACCAAAATGGGCGCGACGGCTTACTTTGAAACCGCGCTCGACAACTGGCTGGCTGATGCGGATGGCGATGGCGTGCCTGAATTGGCGTTGGGCCGTTTGCCTGTGCGCACCGCCGCGCAAGCCGACGCTTTGGTGACGAAGATTCTGGCCTTCAAACCCAGCGCCAGTGCGCCGCGTTCCGCGTTGCTGGTCTCTGACCGCACGGTGGAGGGCATTGATTACCAGGCGCAGTCCAATGAATACGCCGCGTCAATGCTGCCCTTGATGACCAAGCAATTCATCAATCGCACTGACGGCTCGCCCGATCAATTGCGCGCGCAAATCCTGAACACGATCAACCTCAACAAACCGCTGGTCGTGAACTGGGGCGGGCACGGCTCGACGCAAGTCTGGACGGGTGACGGCTTGCTGCGCGTCAAGGACGCCCCGTTACTGACGAACGCCGCGCCCAGCCTGTTCGTGATGACGACCTGCCTGAACGGCTATTTCCCCGATCCCACGCAAACCAGCCTCAGCGAAGCTGTGCTGCTGGACGCGCCAGGCGGGGCCTTTGCGGTCGTGGCATCGAGCGCCTTGAATACGCCCGCGCCGCAATACCTCTTCAACCTGACGTTGTATCAGAACCTGTTCAGCAAAGGGCTGACGTTGGGCGAAGCGCTGACGGCGGCGCGTCAGGCCACCGTAGACCTGGACGTGCGGAACAGTTACATGCTGTTTGGCGATCCGACGATGAAGTTGCGTTGAAACCTGGGTACGCAACGCTTCCAGCGTGCAGGCTGGGCAGCAGACGCAGACAGGCCGGAGGGGATTTCCTTTCAGCCGTCTGGCGTCCCTGGCCAAACCTGCACGCTGGGAAGCATGCGTACCCGGGGGTGGGCAAGGGTCTATTCATTCTCGCAAATCGAAACGCCAAGACGCCGAGCGCGCCAAGGAAGCCAAGAGAATGCTGGTGGTTTTTTCTTGGTTTTGCTTGGCGAACTTGGCGTCTTGGCGTTGAGACTCGCTGGGCTTGGTTGAGAATGAATTGACCCAGGGGACGAGCGGGCCTTACTTGTCTTTGCGCGGGTCTGTGTTATAAAACCCAGGCTATGTTGAAAAGACGATTTTTGATTACCGGCGGGGCCGGGTTCATCGGCAGTAATTTGGTTGACCGGCTGTTGGCGCTCAATCCGGCGCGGCTGGTCGTCTTGGATAACTTCGACGATTTTTATAGCCCCAGCGTCAAGCGCGCCAACGTTGCCGACCACTTGCGCCAGCGCAACTACCGCCTGATCGAAGCCGACATCCGCAATTACAACGAACTCAAACAGGTCTTCGCCGACGAAGTCTTCGATACGATTATCCACCTTGCGGCGAAGGCGGGCGTGCGCCCTTCGCTGGCAGACCCGCGCGGCTATCACGAAGTCAATGTGACCGGCACGCTCAACCTGTTGGAACTCGCGCAACGCAACGACATCAAAAAATTCGTCTTCGGTTCCTCCAGTTCGGTCTATGGCGCCAAGGCCGTGCCGCCGTTCCGCGAAGACGCGCCGCTGTTGCCGATTTCGCCTTACGCGGCGACCAAGGCGTGCGGCGAATTGCTGGCGCACACCTACAGCCATCTGTACGGGATGAACATCACCTGCCTGCGCTTCTTCACTGTGTATGGCCCGCGCCAACGGCCTGATCTGGCGATCCACAAATTCGCGCGGCTGATGGCGAGCGGCAAGCCGGTGCCGATTTTTGGCGACGGCAGCGCCGAACGCGATTTCACCTACATTGACGATATTCTCAGCGGCATTCTGGCGGCGGCGGAATACGACGCGACGCCGTTCGAGGTGATCAACCTGGGCGAAGCGCAGACCGTCACGGTCAAACAGATGATCGAAGGGTTGGAGGAAGCGCTCGGTCAAAAAGCGCTCTTGGATTACCAGCCGCTCCAACCCGGCGATGTGCCGCGCACGCACGCCGATGTGAGCAAGGCCAGGCAACTATTAAATTATCAGCCAACCACTCCGTTTGCCGTCGGCATCAGACGCTTCGCCGAATGGTTCAAACGCGGCGCAAAGTTTTAAGCAGTTCCCAAAAAGCCTGAAGTCTCAAAAGCAAGCCCTTCCCGCGTTGCCGCTCCGGAGCAGTATTAATCCGAAACAGTTTGACCGGCGTGCCTTCGGCACATAGAATCCGCCCTGCATTGGCAAAGCTCCTCACGTGATCGTCAGTCACATAAGCGTTATTCGTCAGCAGCTTTGCCGGTGCAAGTCGTGCACGTGGCCTTCAAAGTTTGTCAGCGCTTGCAGAGCCTGCCCCGGCCCCGGTTTGCGAGGCTTGCAAGACTAAAGCTGCCGCGTTGCCCTCCCCCACTTCCTTTCGCTTTCCGTCTCTTCAAACGACCCCTTGAGAGACTTCCATTTGCTGCCCCGAAATCATCGTGAGCCTTGTCACGGCTGTGCGCGGTTTTTCTGTTTCGCCTTTGGCTGAACAGGGCGTTCGCCGCACGCCGCACGCTCACTTCGTTTAGTAGCACTCGAAGCACTTCCCTTTGGAGTCACGTATGAAGAACTCTCCGCGCATCCCTTCCTTGAACACACGCACACAACGTTTTTCCCAAATTTTGGGACAGTGCCGGGCCATGGTTTGCCAGGCACAGGCCAGGCGGCCGCAGGTCTGGCTGTTGACCGGCATGCTGCTGGCTGGCGTATTGGGATTGGCAATTTGGCAGGGCGCACTGGCGCAATCGGCCTTATTCAATATCAGCACCGTCGCCGGCAGCAGCGGCGGCACGGGCTTGATCGCCGAATTGCGCAATCCGCGCGGCGTCGCGGTGGCGGGCTCTCTCATTTATGTCACGGACAGCGGCAATCACGTCGTGCGCCGGTTTAATACCAGCGACAATAGTTCCGCCATCGTGGCGGGCCGCTTAGGGATTGCCTCGACTTCCACAACTGACAGCAACGGTGATGGCGGGCCGGCGACGAGTGCGACGATGAAAGAGCCGTATGACGTGATCGTGGATCAATCCGGCAATTTGTTCATTTCAGACGCTGGCAACCGCCGCATCCGCAAGCTTGATACTACGACCGGGGTCATTACGACGGTCATCGGCAACGGCTTGAGCTGGGCCGGCGACGGGGTGGTGACTGGCCCGGTGGTGACTGAACCGCGCGGGATGTTTTTGGCGAACGACGCGCTTTACATCGCCGATTCCGGCAGCGATCGCGTGATCAAGGTTGAGACGTTGTCGGCGCTTAACCCTACCTCGGTCACCACGGGCGTTGCAGGCATTGGCGAGTCAGGGGATGAAGATGGTGCCTCAGCGTTGACCGCGAAGTTGAACAATCCGAGTGACATCGTGGTGAGTGCGGATTTCGTTTACATCGCCGATAGTGAGAACAACAAAATTCGCCGGGTCACCAGGCAGGGAAACCCGCGCATTATTGATACTTATGTGGGGACGGGTACGCCTGGACAGAGCGGCGACAATACGCCACGGCAAAGTGTCTTGCTCAGTAAGCCGCTGGGCGTGGCGCTCGACACGCAAGGCCGGCTTTACATCACCGACAGCGCCAATAACCGCATCAAGGTTGTCGAACTGGATGGCACGGTGACGACCGTGGCCGGCAATAACCAGCAGGGCTTCAGTGGCGACGGCAGTCCGGCGACGGGGGTCTCGCTCAATGCGCCGAGTTGTATTGACTTCGTCAGCGCCGCCAGCGGTTTGGTGTTTGTGGATACGGGCAATCGCCGGTTGCGCCGGTTTGTCGGGACGACGCTCAGTTCAATCGTCAGTGACGGTTCGGGCGGGTTCAGCGGCGACGGAGGTTTGGCGACTCTGGCGAAACTTGATGGGCCAGGCGGCGTCGCGGTGGATGCGCAAGGCAACTGGTATATCGCCGACACCAACAACCACGTGATTCGCCGGGTGAATGCGAGCGATGGCAAGATCGAAACCCTCATCGGCCTGCCGGGGATGGCTTCGGTCAATCCCACTGATCCCAACGGCGACGAGGGCGACGCGAAACTGGCGACGTTGCGTTCGCCTGCATCCCTCGCGCTCGATTTGTCGGGCGACCTGTTAATTGCCGATACAGGGAACCGGCGCATCCGCAAATGGTCGCGCAACACCGGGAAGATTACGACGGTGGCCGGTGTCGTCGGCGCGGTCACTATCGGTGCGCTTGGTACCTTGACCCAGCCGACCGGCATCGCCGTGGACAGTTTGAACATTATGTACATCGCCGATCCGGGCCAACACATCGTGGTGGGACAGAATAACGCGGGTACTCAGCAGACGTTCATCGCTGGCAAAGCCAACACCTCGGGTTTTGGCGGTGATGGTGGTTTAGCCAAGGATGCGTTTTTGAATCGGCCTTATGGCGTCGCGGTATACGGCAACATCCTTTACATCGCGGACACCAATAATCACCGCATCCGCCGTTGTGAACGCATCAACGACATCTGGAAAGTTTCGAGCACCGTGCCGAAAAACGTCGGCCCTATTCAAATCGTGCCGCGCCCTGGCTTTGAAGGCGATGGCGGCATTGCCGATTTTGCGCGGCTGAATTTGCCTTCAAACGTGGCGGTGGATTCCCTGGGCCATCTGTTCATTGTGGATCGCGGCAACAATCGCATCCGCCGCGTTGACGTGGATAGCCGCATCATCACCACCGTGGCGGGCAACGGCGACATTGGCTTCAGCGGCGATGGCGGCCCGGCCACAGCCGCGGCGCTGGGTTTGCCGCTTGGGTTGACGGTGATTCCGAACACCAGTCCGGTGCAATTGCTGATCGCCGATACCGGCAACAACCGCATCCGCCGCGCCAACTCGCCGCCCAACGTCGCGCCCGTGCTGGTCAACCCCGGCGACAAGACGGTCAACGAAGGCGTCGCGCTGCTATTCACCGTGGCGGCCAGCGACAGCAATGCGGGCCAGACGCTGGCTTACACGATGACCAGCACGCCGAGCCTGCCCGCCAATGCTGAGTTGAATGCCGCGACCGGCGCCTTCAGCTTCACGCCCGGTTTTGATGTCGTGCCGAATCAACCGAACGCGACGGCGATGTTCAACGTCACGTTTACCGCCACCGACAACGGTACGCCCCCGCTCAACAATAACAAGACCATCAAGATCACCGTCAATAACGTCAACGGCAAACCTGTCGTAGATTCGGGCACGATTCCCGCCACCGTCGAAGCCACCGGCCCGAACGGCGCGCCCGTGCAATTGACCGCGACGGCCGTTGATCCCGATAGCGATTCGATGACCTTCCTCTGGACGGATGCGCGGCCCAATCAGCCAATCGCCACGCTGGGGACAGTGCTTTCGATCAATCCCACGCTGGCGCTGGGCCAGCACTCGCTGATTTTTACCGCCACAGATTCCGCCCAAAATTCAGCCAGCACAACGGCGAAACCGCTGGCGGTGGTTGACACCACGCCGCCGAGCTTTGCCAGCCAGCCGCCTGACATCACCGACACGATCACTTCGGGCAACGGCAAAGTCATCATCTTTACGCTGCCGGCCGCGACCGATTTGGTTTCGGGTGTGCGGCCGGTGACGGCGGTGCCGCCGTCTGGCACGACCTTCCCGACGGGTATGACGACTGTGACGCTGACGACCAGCGACACGGCGGGCAACACGCGCACGGCCACGTTCAAGGTCACGATCAATTGCACGGGCACGAATTGTTCGGGCACAGGCGGCGATCCCAACGCGACCAATTACAACATCTCCGCAATGGCCGGGAATGGCGGTTTTGGCACGACCGGCGACGGCGGCGGCGCGGCGGCGGCGCTCCTGCGCGAACCGCGTGGTGTGGCCGTGGATGCGACCGGCAACGTTTACATCGCCGACAGCGAAGCTCACGCCATCCGCCGCGTCAACACTTCAGGCAACATCAGCCTGTTTGCGGGCACGAGTGTCAAAGGCTTCGCCGGGGATAGCGGCGCGGCGGCGCAAGCGCGCTTCAACGGCCCGACTGGCTTGGCGGTGGATGGGACGCGCAACCTTCTGTATGTCGCCGATACCGGCAATCACCGCATCCGCCGCATTGATCTGGCGAACAATACGATCACGACGTTCGCGGGCACCGGCCTGGCCGGGCTGAATGCCGATGGCGCGGCCACCAGCACGCAACTCAATTATCCGGGCGCCGTGGCCGTGGATGGCGCGGGTATCGTTTACATCGCCGACACCAACAATCACCGCCTAGTGCGCGTCGCCAGCGGCAACGCGACGGCCTTCGCGGGCAACGGCCAACCCGGCAATACGGGCGATGGCGGCGCGCCCGCGCAGGCCAAACTCAATACGCCAACCGGCGTGGCCGTGACGACGGATGGCACGGCGGTCTTCGTGGCGGATCGCGGCAATAATCGCGTGCGCAAAATAAGTGGCAATGTCATCGCCAACTTCGCCGGAACGGGGGCTGCAACATCCAGCGGCGATGGCGCGGCGGCAACAGCGGCCGGGCTGAACGCGCCGACCGATGTGGCGGTGGATGGCGCGGGCACGGTCTTCATCACTGAAACGGATGGCGAACGCATACGCCGCGTCGGCACTGACGCCAAGATCAGCACTATCGCGGGCAATGGCATTCCGGGCAACACTGGCGACGATGGCCCGGGCATCAGCGCCACGCTCAATACGCCGACGGCGCTGGCGCGCAACGCGACGACGGGCGTGCTCTTTTTCTGCGACACGGGCAATCTGCGCGTGCGCCGTTTGATTCCCGCCGGGGCGACGAATCGTCCGCCGGTGCCCGACAACGTCGGCAACGCCTCGTTGTTGAAATCGCAAACGCTCAACCTGGCCTTGTCGGCGACCGATGCCGACAACGATCCGGTCACGTTCACGCTGGTGCCCGCGCTGGCCTTTGTGACGATCACCAATGCCAACGCGGCGGCGCGCACCGCGACACTCTCAATCAATCCGGCAGGCGGCAACGCGGGCATTTACACCGTCCGCGTCCAAGCCACCGATAGCAAAGGCGCGACCGGGCAGACGCCGGAATTCACCATCACCGTGACCGACCCGAATAACAACCCGCCGGTGGCGCGTATGAACACGTTGAACGCGACCTACTTTGCGCCCAATGGCTCGGCGACCGCCGCTGTCGCCTTGGACGGCACGGGTTCGTCCGACCCGGACGGCGACCCAATCACTTATGCGTGGTTTGACGGCGCGACGCAGATTGCGACCGGGCAAACGGCGACTGCGCAACTGGCGCCGGGGCAACACGCCATCCGGCTGTTCGTCACCGATAACAAGGGCGCGAGCGGTTCGACCGCCGTGCAAAACATCACGGTGCAGGGCGTCACGCAAGGCAATCGCGCCCCGACCGCCCGCATCAAGAACCTGCCTGCCACAGTGGTGGCCGCCAACGGTACCGATGCGCTGGTCGTGTTGGATGGTTCGGATTCGACTGATCCTGACAATGACCCGCTTACTTACAAGTGGTTCAGGGGCGCGACTGAGATTGCCACGGGCGTGCAAGCGACCGTGACGTTGCCGCTCGGCACGCATCAGATAAAACTGGTGGTGACCGACAACGCCGCCTTCCCGGCTTCGGGCGAAGCCGTGCAGGAGGTCGTGGTCACGGCTACCGCGCCGGATATGGATATTTTCAGTATCACGCCCAATTCCGGTAAGCGCGGTCTGACGGTGAACATGACGGTGAACGGCCGGGGCTTCACCAACACTTCGTATGTCACGATCAATAAGGGCGGCGTCACGGTGACGACGACGTTCATATCAACCACGCAACTGATGGCGCGACTGGTCATCTCAAGCGCGGCGCTGACCGGGGCGCGTTCGGTCACGGTTACCAATCCGAGCGGCGGTTCGGCAACCCTGGCGAGCGCCTTTTCAATCCAGCCTTAAGCCGGTTGGTTGCGGCAAACAAGACGAGCGATGAGTGGCTGCCAGGCTGCTCATCGCTCGAATATTTTGTGCATTCCGGCTAGCTTGCCAAAGCCATCCGCAAATTTATTTGGGACTCAACGCCGTGGCAACCTGTTTCGCTTTTTCGGCTTTGGCCGCGAGATTGAAACGCGCGCGGGCGCTCAAGTAAAAATGTTTGAAATAGCCGAGCATTGACCAACACGACGAAATCACCACCAGCCACAACAGCCCGCGCCCCAACCCGTACATCATCATCTGAAAATCGCGCAGCGTGAACGCGCCCGCGCCGCGCAAGTGTTCGAGCGCCGTGTGCATCTCTGGCACCGTCCAGAATTGCAGCACCGGAAAGGCCAGCGTCTGGGTCGGCGGCCCGCCGTTGACCGACGAAAAAATCAACAACGACACCGTCACCACCTGCGAAAACATTTTGATCTTGCCCGCGCGCGAAGCCGGGATGACAAAGCCTTCGGTGGCGGCGACCGAACGCAAACCCGTCACCGCGAATTCGCGGCCCAAAATAATCACCACCGCCCACGCGGGCGCGAGCCGGTTTTCGACCAATG
>JANOWX010001069.1:0-1809 GCA_031418175.1 Acidobacteriota bacterium
CCGACTACTGGCTACTTTTTCTTTGGGGAGGCTGCGGCTGCGGGTGAAGCAGCGGGGCTTGCCGCTGCACTCGGTGAAGCGGCTGGCGCTGAAGCGACCGGGCGCAAGACGCCGAAGCTGTTCGGGTTTTCGAGCGTGCGCGAGGCCAGGAAGTTTTCGATCTTGGCTTCGTCGCGCGCCCGCGTCAGCAGGGCTTCATTCAACAACGAGCGGCGCTGATTCAGGATGTAATCCGAAATCTGTTTGCGCACGTCGGGGTCGTCCAGCGTGAGTTGGCGGCTGTCGGTGCGCTTCTGCGTCAGCTTGAAAATGTGCCAACGCCCGCGCGCGTCCTTGACCGGGCCGAGCAGGTCGCCTTCGTTCTTGCTCATCATCTGATTGCCGAGTTCCGTCGGCAGGCCGGCTTGCGCGAGGCTGCCGAAATCGGCTTGCCGCACGAAGCCCAGATCGCCGGCCTTCATGGCGCTTTGATCTTCGGATTGCACGCGCGCGACGGTAGCGAAATCGGTGCCGGTGTTCAGTCGCGTGCGAATCTCGTTGATCTTCTGCTGCGCGGCCACGTCGCCTTTGACATCGTTTTTCATGCCGTTGTCCGCCGGGTCAACGATGATGTCCGACAGGCCCACGCCGGGTTCGGCCACGAATTGTTTGGGGTTGGAGTTGAAGAAATCGCTGATCTCGCGGTCTTGCACCTTGAGCGTCGCGCCCAGTTTGTCCTGCAATTTCTGAATCGCCATCTGCTTGCGCACGTCGGCGCGGAACGAATCCTGGGTCTGGCCGCTTTCCTTGAGTTGTTTGTCGAACTCCTCTTCGGTCAGGCCGCCTTCCTGTTTGCCTTTCTGGATGAACTCGTTGATCTCTTGATCGGTCGGGTTGATGCCGTCTTTCTGGGCACGTTGAAACAGCACTTCCTGCTGGATCATCTCTTCCAGCACCTGCAAACGCGCCGCCGCCAATTCCAGCGGCGAAAGCTGGCCCTTTTGCGCCCCGGCGCGCTGGGCGGTGATGCGATCAACGTCGTCAACGGTGATGTTGTTGCCGTTGACGGTAGCCGCCGCTTCTTTCCCGCTGCTTGAGGCAGTGGTTCCGCCTCCTCCACCGCACGACGTGGCAACGAGCGTGAGGCCGATCACTGACGATGCAATCAAAAATTTACGCACTTTGTCTTAGCTCCTTTTGCTTAGATACTCTGCCATCTGATGATAACTTCTTTTGAAGACCTTGGGCCCGCACGTAGCGCGCCTTTGTTTGACGCTGCTACAGGCGTCTGCTATAAACCCAGCTTCGTTTTCGCACTGCTCAATCATTTTCAAGACAACCAAGAGAACTTTGGAGGTAATTATGGCTAATCGTTGTGAACTTTGCGGCAATGGCCCGCAATTCGGCAACAATGTTTCCCACGCGAACAACCGGACCCGCCGCCGCTTCAACCCGAATTTGCAAAGCGTCCGCGCGCTGATCAACGGCGCTGGCAAACGTATCAAAGTTTGCACCCGTTGTATTAAAGGTGGGAAGGTTGTAAAAGCCGCTTAGCGTCCGCATTTTCAGTTCCGTTTTCAACGTGCGCGAGTTCATCAAGCTGTTTATCTGATGACTCGCGCTTTTTGTGTTCCCTGCCCGCATTCTGTTCATTCCAAAATTCTGGCCAATCTTCTGCCGCCGCCTAAGCCAACGCCACAACCTCGATTTCGACCCGCACGTCGCGCGGCAGCCGGGACACTTGCACCGTCGAACGTGCCGGACGGTTGTTGCTGAAAAACGTAGCGTAGACCTCATTCATCGCGGCAAAATCATTCATATCCAGCAAGA
>JANOWX010001070.1:0-1551 GCA_031418175.1 Acidobacteriota bacterium
CGCCGCTTTTCTTTCGCAGGCGGAAGCTTCCGGTTCCCCGTCGTGCTTAGCGGCGAAAGAAATGCGGCGCCGTTCCGCCGCACACCATAGGCTTCGCCGCCTTGAGACTAACGTTTCTTTGGAGCAAATCATGAAAATCAGACCTGTCAATTTTGTTTTCGCCGGCTGTGTGCTGGCGTTGTGTGCTGGCGCGTGCTGGCTGCCGGCAATGGACGCCGCCGCGCCGGGCACGCAGGAAATCAGTCCGGCGGGCCGCGCCGCCGCCAGCCCCGATCTCGCCGTCGGCCCCGATGGCAGCATCAATCTGATCTGGGTGGATAAAGGCGTGCCGCGTCCAACTGCCCCACCAACTGGGCCGCCAGCGGCAGCACCTGCGGCGGGCGGTGATCACAACCAACACGCAGCGCCTGCCGCAGCGCAACGCAGCCATACGCACAAGGCGTATTACGATCTTTACTTCGCGCGTTCGACCGATGGCGGGCGCACGTTCAGCGCGCCCGTGCGCGTCAACAGCAAGCCGGGCGAACTCTGGGGCTTTGCCACCAGCCGCCCGCGCGTGGCCGTCAGCAAATCCGGCATCATTCACGTGTTTTATCACGGCAACCGCCGCGAGGCTTCAGCCCCGCGCCAGGCTGTGGATGCGCGTTACACGCGTTCGCTGGATGGCGGCAAAACATTTGAAACCGCGCGCACGTTGAATACGGAAGGCAAAGGCATGGACGATGGCGAACTCGACGAGGCGCATTGTTTCGGCACCATGGGCGTCGCGCCGAATGGCGATGTGCACGCCTATTGGATTGACACGCGCCACATGAAATCGGAAGCGGACAACGGCGCAATTTACGGCGTCGTCTCGCGCAACGAAGGCAAAAGCTTCGGCCCCGAAAAAATGATCGTGCAAAGCGAAGCCTGTCCCTGCTGCCAGTTGAATGTCGCCTTCACGCCCGACAGCAAGACGTATCTCACGCTGCGCGGCGTCGGCGCCGACGGTTCGCGCAACGCCGCGTTGAAGCTGTCCGCCGACCGCGGCCAGACCTTCAGCGCCAGCGTCGCCGTCTCTGACAAGAAGTGGAAGATCGCGGGCTGCCCGTTGAAACCGCTGGCCGTGACCGCCGACAACAAAGGCCGCGTCTACGCCACTTGGTTCGCGGGCGAAGAGACTCCGCCGGGCGTCTTCTTCGCCGTCTCGACGGACAAAGGCCAAACGTTCAGCAAGCCCATGCGCTTGCACGAGGCCGCGTTGGTTTCTGACCATTCCAACGTCGTCGCCAGCAATGAAGGCGTCGTGCGCGTCGTGTGGGACGCCAAGGTCGGCGAGGTCAAACGCGTTTACACGCGCACCTCGACTGATTTCGGCAAAACCTTCGGCGCGGTGCAGGAAGTGGAAATGCCCCCTTCTGCGGTAGGAGCCGCGGCTGAATATCCGGTGCTCGCGGCGGCCAAGGGCAAGACTTTTTTGGCGTGGCAACTCAATGGCCGCATCGTGTTTCAGACCATGAATGAGTTGGTCGCGCAAAAGTAATTGTTCTGACGCGCAGCGTCTTTGGAGTG
>JANOWX010001071.1:0-6902 GCA_031418175.1 Acidobacteriota bacterium
CAGGATGCCTGCGCTCCCAGGGCCGGTCAATGTAATGAAGGAACGTTATCAACAACTCAAAGAAATCTTTCAAGCCGCCCTGGAAAGCCCGGCGGCAGAGCGGTCAGCCTATCTTAACGCGGCGTGCCAAGCCGATCAGACACTGCGCGCCGAGGTGGACGAGTTGCTCGCCGCCCACGAACGAACCAGTTACATTGACGCCGCCGCATTGCTGCCAGATGTCTTAGAAGATGCCTTAGAAGATGCCTTAGAAGATGCGTTAGCTGACGCCACGCTAGCGCCCGGTAACACCGCCACATCAATGTCGGGCCAGCAGCTAGGCCCCTATCGCATCTTGCGCGAAATCGGGCAGGGCGGCATGGGCACGGTTTATCTGGCGGAGCGCGCTGACAAGCAGTTCAAAAAACAGGTGGCGCTCAAACTCTTGCGGGTCGGTTCTGCCACGCAAGCCCTGCACAGCGAAATGATCGTGCGCCGCTTCCGGCAGGAGCGGCAGATTCTCGCCACGCTTGAACATCCGAATATCGCGCGGCTGCTCGACGGCGGCGCGACGCCAGACGGACTGCCTTATCTGGTACTCGAATATGTCGAAGGCCAGCCGCTGGATGAGTATTGCGACGGCCAACAGCTCTCGTTGCGCGAACGGCTACAACTCTTTCGCACGGTCTGTACGGCGGTGCATTACGCTCATCAGAATCTGGTCGTGCATCGTGACCTCAAACCCAGCAACATTCTGATTACTCAAGCGGGCACGCCGAAGCTGCTCGATTTCGGCATTGCCAAAATTCTCAATCCCGAAAGCTTTGACCAGACGATTGATCAGACGCTGCCCTCAGTGCGCCTGATGACGCCCGCTTATGCCAGCCCCGAACAGGTGCGCGGCGAAACGATCACGACGGCCAGCGATGTCTATGCGCTCGGCGTCCTCCTGTATGAATTGCTGACCGGCCATCGTCCGTATCAATTTTCGTCGGCGGCGTTCCACGCCACCGCCCGCGTGATCTGCGAAGTGGAGCCGCCCAAACCCAGCACGATGGTGATGCGCACCGAAGCGATCATCGGCAGCGACGGACGCGAAAAAGCCACCATCACTCCAGCCGAAGTCAGCCGCGCGCGCAAAGAAGCGCCGGAAAAGCTGCGCCGTCAATTGGCTGGGGACTTGGACAACATCACCTTGATGGCGCTCAGCAAAGAGCCACAACGGCGCTACGCTTCGGTCGAGCAGTTTGCCGAAGACATACGTTGTTATCTGGCGGGGTTGCCGATCAGTGCGCGCAAAGCGACACTGGCCTATCAAGTGCAAAAGTTTGTGGGGCGCAACAAAGCCCTCACTGCCGCCGCCGCGCTCGCGCTGCTGACCTTGCTGGGCGGTCTCATCGGCGTCAACCAGGAGCGCAAGCGGGCCGAACACCGTTTCAACGAGGTGCGCAAGCTGGCGAATGCGGTCGTGTTTGAATTGCACGACGCCATCGAAAACCTGCCTGGCTCAACCCCTGCGCGGGCCTTGCTCGTGCAACGTTCGATTGAATATCTCGACAGCCTCGCGCGGGAAGCCACGCGCGATATTTCGCTGCAACGCGAACTCGCGGCGGCGTATGAAAGAATCGGCGACATTCAGGGCAATCCCTATCGCGCCAATCTCGGCAACGGGCCGGGCGCGCTGCAAAGTTATCGCCAGGCCTTGGCCTTGCGCGAAACTATCCTGCAAAAAAATCCCAGTGATTTGACCGCACAATTCGATCTGGCCGACAGCCTGCTCAAGATGAGCGGCGTAGTCGAATACGCCGAAGGCGCGGACGCTACGTTGAAACTGGCGCAGCGCGCCCTGGAGCTTTGCAGCGCCGCCCAGCAACGTCAGCCTGCGAATGGAACTAACGACGAGCGCGGCCGCCAACTGTTGGCGAGCAGTCATGAAACCGTCGGCAATGCCTTGCGCGCCAAGCGGGATTTTGACGGCGCGCGTGCCAGCTACGGCAAGAGCCTGGCAGCCTTTGAGACGCTCTTTCAAAATGCGACTGCGCCTGACCTTAAAGCCAGGTACCAGCGGAACCTGGCGATCAACCTGAGAAAATATGGCGATGTCGAATGGATGAAAGGTCAGCAGCAAAATGGCTTGGCGTTGGCCTTACGTGCGCTGGAACTGTTCCGCGCGCTCGCACAAGCCGAGCAGAACAATGCGCAAGCGCAATTTGCCCTTTCAGCGCAACACACGTCACTCGGCAATTATTATTGGGAAGCCAAAGATTTGCCAAAGGCCGCCGAGCATTACCGTCAAGGGCTGCAACTGGATGAGCTTTGCGTCAGGAATGATCCCAATAATGTGCAAATGCGGCGCAGCCTGATCGTCAACAGTCAAAATGTCGGTTATACGCTCGCGCAAGAAGGCGACGTCGTCAGTGCCCAACAATACTGCGCCAAGGCGCTCACCGAACTGGAAGCCTTGCTCAAGACCAATGCGACGGCGCCCGGCTTGCTCAATATGGCGAAGGAGATTTACGGCTACGACGGTGAGGTCAACGTCATCTTCGCGGAACGGCGCGGCGTGACGGCGGCAGCAAGCCAGCGTCATTGGCAGGCTGCGCTCAAGAGCTATCAACGCAGCCTGGACTTGTTACAGCAACTCAAAGAAAAAGGACTGGTGCGGCAGGTTGATGCGCAACAGGAAGCGTCCTTGCAAAGCGAAATCGCCAAATGCAAGAGCCAGCTCAAGCGTTGAGGGCGTCCATAACCGGTACGCTGACGGCGTTTGAGCCAGCGTGCGCACGAGGGCACGCTGGCTCACCATGGCGGGGCGCTCACTGCACGCGCCGCGCCACCCCGGATATGATGACGCCGGGGTCGGTGCCCTGGAAGAACAGTTCTCTGCCCCCGTCCACCGCGACGAACACATAGTTGATCGGGTTGGGGTTCAGCGAGTCGGTGTATTTGCCCGTGCCGGTGCAATCGCTGTTCAGTGTGTATGTGCCTTGCAAGGTGCGCGGCACGATCTGGCCGTTGAAGCTGATCGTGTCGGAACCCGAAAACGTGCCGTTGAATCCGTCATCCAGCGCGTAGCTCTCAAGGCCGGCACCGGACAAGTTGGTGACGCCGGGAACGCTGCCGTCGAGCCGGTAGCTGTAACTACCCAGGATCGTGCCGTTGTTGCAACTCGGCGCGCGGCCGGCCGTGCTGATGCGCCGTCCATAGCCGTTAAAGGCGTTGCCCCCGTTCGTATTGATCAATTCGATCTGCCGGCCGCCATCGGTCACGATGAAGTTGTAGGTGATCTCCTGATTCAAGGCGGCGACAAAGAATTTGCCCGTGCCGGTGCAATCGCTGTTGGTTTGGAAGGTGGCGGTGCTCCAACCGGCGTTGGGAATCTGCTGCCCACCGATAGTCACGTGCACGTTGCCGCTGCCAGTGCCATCAGAGTTGTTGGTGAAGATACCGTTGACCAGCACCGGCCCGGCGCCCACGATCACGCCGCTCATGCGGTAACCATAGGTGCCGCTGGCCGTGCCGTTGGTACAACTCCGGCTGCGGTTGCCGAAGGGGCCTTCCTGCGCCAAAGCTTGCTGTTGCGTTGAGAACAGCAGGCCCGCACAGTTGAGGACGAGCGCGCAGCCCAAGCTGGCGAAAAACTGAATAAGGTTGCGTTTCATGTGTATTCTCCTTTTGATGGTGAAATCTGTGGGGTACTGACGGCGGGCAGTTGCGCCAATGGCCCATCTGCACCGCCGCTTTGAGCCGCTTCGCCCGGCTCAGGCAACACCGCTCGCTGCACCGTCAGGCGCCCGGCGCAATCCGTTTTTTTAGGTTGATATAGCTGGATGATGAAAAGACGCGCGGCAAATTGCTATGACGTTGCAGGGGCCTGCCGCGCTGATGCGGGCGGCCACGGCGCGCGGGCCTCAGCACAGAATCACCTGGCAACGACAAAAACCCTGGCTTCAGTCATCGGATAGTGACCGTCACGCTGTTGCTCGTCGCTCCGCCACGCGCGAATGTGAGAGTGTGCGTGCCCGCCGTAATACCCGCAGGCAGGACGACATTGAATTGGTTCAGGCCCGTCAGACCCGTTGCGCGTCCGGCGTATTGCAGCGTCACCGCCGCGCCGTCAATACGCGCCGTCACGCTGGCACTGACGTTGCCATCCAGGTCTGTCGCATCGCCGCCCAGGCCAGTGCCGAAAACCGCGATGATGTTGGGTTGCCCGTTGGCGAGCGTGGCGTTGAAGGGGCCTGCCCCACACGCCAACCGCCCCCGCCCGCGCTGGCCGCGCGCACCTCGACCCCTTCCGCCGAGAAGCCGGCCTGATACTGCTGCGCCGGATTGTTGGCGTAAAACTCCTCGCTCCCGCCCGCTGACGGGTGGACATCGTACTGCGCCGACTTCATGGCCGCAGCCAGCGATTCGTATTGCCCTTGCTGTTTCAAATGTTCAAGCGCCGCCTGTCCTTGCAACGCGGCCTGCGCGCGCGACGC
Organism: Acidobacteriota bacterium; assembly: GCA_031418175.1. Lineage (GTDB taxonomy): Bacteria > Acidobacteriota > Blastocatellia > RBC074 > RBC074 > JACPYM01. The sequence goes on from JANOWX010001071.1 coordinate 4,464, forward strand.
TTGCTCTCCCGCTGACTTACCCAGCCAGCGCCACGAGCCTGCCAACAAAATGCCAAAGCCGACTAATGCGGTCAGCGCCACGACGATGCAAGATTGTGCGGAAAATCCATTGCGTTTCATAAACTCTCCTTTTGCCTATTCAAAAGCTGTGGTAACGAGTTGCCTGGGAATTAGCCGTGCGGCAAATGCGTGGCGGCGCGGCCTGTGGACACACAACACCCGGCACGCGCGCGGCCTGGCTTTACCGATGGGCCGCGGCGCGCGGGGATTCGTGTTTCGGTTGCGTTGAAGCAGCGCTGCCCGCTGCCGTGGAGGGTAGCGCCGCTGGTTATCGCAGGTTGCAGTCGCGTGCGACCTGCGAGCGATGCGGTACGCCCTTCCACTGATCTGCCAACCGCTTCTAGCGCGTCACAATCGTCACGGCATTGCTCGCCACCCCGCCGCGCGTGATGACCAGCGTGTGCGTGCCCGCAGCCAGTCCCGCCGGGATCGTGATGTTGAATTGGTTCACGCCCACCAGGCCCGGCGCGCGTCCGGCATACGACACAGTGGCCGCGCGTCCGCCCATGGATGCCGTGACCGCCGTGTTGACGTTGCCATCCTGATCGGTGACATCGGGGCCGAGGCCGGTGCCGAAGACCGCAAGGATGTTGGGCTGACCATTGGCTTGCGTCGCATTGAACGGCCCAACCGCGCCGGTCAACGCATCAATGGCAATGGCTGCACCAGCGCCGTTGGCCGTAGCGGTGAAGATGGCGGGCGCGGTGGCCGTGACATTGAATTCGCCCATCGCGCCGATGCCGTTGGCATTGGTGATGGTGACGCTGGCCGCGCCGGCGGCAGTGCCGGCGGGGATTTGATAATTCACTTGATCGGCAGAGACCGCAAAGAGCGGCGCGAGCCGTTCGACGCCGAGCGCATCGCGCACCTTGACCGTCGTGCCCGCCAATTCCAGCGGCAGCGGCAAGGCGGTGGCGCTGGCGGTGCGCGTGGCGAGGTCTTTGCCAAAGGCCGCGACGATGGCTTTGTCAGCGATGCGCGCGGTGAAGCTGGCGGCGGAAACCGTCGCCGCGCGATTGACCAGGCTGGTGCTGACGTAGACGCCGTTGTACGAGGCCACATACAACGTGCCGCCGCTGCCATAGAAACCAAACGTCACAAACCGCGAGTCGAAGCCGCCATTGACCGGCTGCCAACTGCGGCCTTCGTCGGTCGAACGCAAGACGCCCACTCCGCCGCTCGGCCCGGCGTAGACTACGCCGTTGTGGGTAAAGAGCACGGAAGTAAACGAGATCATCACGCCGTCTTGCGACTTCGTCCAGGTCTGGCCGTTGTCGCTGCTGCGATAGATGGCTTGGCCCACTACCGCCGCCAACAGCGTGTTGCCGACGACGGTTATGTTCTGGATCACCCCGGCGGGCAAACCCGCGTTCGCCGCCGTCCAGCTTTGCCCGTTGTCGGTCGAACGGAAGACGCCTTGATTTGAGGTGCTGGCAAAGAGGTTGTTGCCGAGCGCAATCAGATCGTAGACCTGCAAGCTGCCCAAGCCCGTATTGGCCGCCGTCCAACTCAATCCGCCATCGGCGGAACGAAAGACGCCGCCGTTGAAGACCGTCGCGTAAAGCACATTGCCCACAGCGATGAGGCGGTACACCGTGCCGATGGGCAACCCCGTGCTGACGCGCGTCCAGGTTTGCCCTTGATCGGAAGTGACGTAAACGCCCGCGCTCGTGCTCAAACTGAAATTCCCCGCGCCCGCATAAACCTTGCCGTCAAAGGAAAGGAAGCAATAGATGGCGGGGATGCTGTTGATCCCTCCGCGCGTCCAGGTTTGGCCTTCGTCGCGCGAGATGAAGAGGCCGTCGTTCACGCCCGCATACAGTACGCCGTTGTCTTTGTGCACGCTGTTCGTCCGGCGTCCGGTCAGGCCATTGTTGGTCTTCGTCCAGGTCGCGCCGCCGTCGGTCGAACGCGAGATGCCGTCAAACCAGGCGCCGGCAAAGAGCGTGTTGCCGCTGGCCGTGACGGAAAAGAAACTGATAGCGGGCGAGCCCTGATGCACGGCGCTCCACTTCGTGCCGTCGAACATCAACACGCCGGTCGTGCTCGACGCGAAGAGCTTGCCGCCCAGCGGAACCAATTCATAAGCGGCGTTGGTGGCACCCGCCCCAAAATCAGCCGCAATGCCGTTGCCGAGTTTCGCCCAACTCTGGCCGAGGTTTTCGCTGACAAAGACTTCGTTGGGCACCGTGGCCGCTGAGCCGAAGGCCGAGCCGGCGTAAAGCTTCGCGCCGTCCACGGCCAGCGAGCGAATGCGCGGTTGCGTGAGGCCCGTGTTGACCGCCGTCCAGGTGTTACCGCCATCCGTCGAGCGAAAGACGCCGCCGCCGTCGGTGCCCGCAAACAAAGTGTTGCCGCTGGCCGCCAGTGTATAGACGT
>JANOWX010001072.1:0-1851 GCA_031418175.1 Acidobacteriota bacterium
GGCGTTGACGAACACTGCCCACGGCTTGTTTGTGATGACGACCTGCCTGAACGGCTATTTCACCGACCCGCAACAGCAGAGCCTGGGCGAAGCCGTGCTGCTGAACACCACGGGCGGCGCCTTTGCCGTGATCGCCTCGAGTGCGCTGAATCAGCCGGGGACGCAGCAGTCATTCAACCTGCTGCTGTACCAATACCTGTTCGGCAAAGGGATGACGCTAGGCGAGGCGCTGACGCAGGCGCGCGCGGCGGTGGCGGATCAGGACGTGCGCAACACCTATGTCCTGTTCGGCGACCCAACCATGCGCGTGAGCGTGCAGCGCTAGCTCGGATTTCAATGCGGTGTACGGGAAAACTGGTGGGACGATTTGGCAAATCGTCCCACCAGCACGGCACGACTGACCAGCCACATGATGTGAATTGGTCAAACAGTCCATCCCCGCCATCCCCGCCAACCTGCAAAGCAGAATTGCATTCCCCAAAGGCCGGGCAGACAAGCCGGCGAACCCCAGCAATCCCCAGCGCCCGGGCAAGCGTTTGCCTTGGCTTTGTTTTGTGTTGACGCCCGCTCAACTCCGCCTTGACACCCTGGGTTGGGGCGGTAACGCCGTGAAGACGGGCACGGTTTGAACGAATGAAATAAGGAGAGCAAAAATGGGTTTCCCACGGAATTTTCCACGCCCGCAGCAAGCTATTTACCGGCAGTTTCAATTCGGCTTCGTGTGCGCGCTGCTGTGCGCCGGTTTGAGCGGCGCGGCGTTTTTTACGCCTGGCGGCTTCGGAGCAATGTTGACCGGCACTTACTCCGGCACGGTCTATCTGGATTACAACGCGAACGGCGTGCGCGATAGCGCCGGAACCGCGCCCAACTTCGCAATTGACAGCGGCGTGGCGGGCGTCGTCATCACCGCATACAACAGCGGCGGCGCGGCCGGCAGCACGACCTCCGGCGCTAATGGAACCTACTCATTCGTTCCCACAGGCACTGGGCCATATCGGCTGGAATTCACTGCGCTGCCTGCGGGCTACACGCCCAGCGCGAGCGGCGCGAATAACGGCACGAGCGTGCGCTTCGTCGCGGACGGCGGCGCGGCGGGCCTGGATTTCGGCTTGGTATACGCCACCGATTACGCGCAGAACGACACCGAAGTCGTGACGAATTGTTACGTCTATGGCAACCAGGCTTCGACCAGCAATCCCAACGTGGCCGACAATCCGGTGCTGGTGAGCTTCCCGTATTCGGCGGGCGCCACGGACCTGAGCGCCACCGCCTTCCTGGCGCAATACGACGCGCCCGCCAATCACCAGGTCGCGGTGCCCGCCAAAAACATCGGGACGACCTTCGGGCTGGCCTATGCGCGGCGCACGCGGCGGATTTATGCCGCCGCCAATTTCAAACGCCACGCCGGGTTTGGCAAAGGCGCCGACGGCACGATTGACACGTCGAACGGCAGCGGCACCGGCGACGACGCGGGCGCGCTTTACCAGATCAATCGCGACACCAACGCGGTGCTCAACACCTTCACCGTGCCCAACGCCACGCTGAACCGGCACAACACATCGAATTACAGCACCGACAACGGCAATGGCGGCTGGGATGGCGTCGGCAAAACCAGCCTGGGCGGGATGGACATTGCGCCGGACGAGACGACGCTTTATGTGATGAACCTGGAAAACCGCACGCTCTATGCGTTGAACATCAGCGCCGGCACCTTTACCAACAGCGCCGTGCCGCTCACGACCGTGCCGCTCACCGATGTCGCCGCCAATTACGGCACCGCGCCCAAAGCCGCCGCCGGCGACGTGCGGCCCTTTGCCGTGCGGTACTATCGCGGGCTGATTTATGTGGGGT
>JANOWX010001073.1:0-12519 GCA_031418175.1 Acidobacteriota bacterium
GGCCTTAATCAGTACCGCGCGCGGCACCATGCGGTCTTTGACCGGGGGCCCGATTGCTGACGCGCGCGGTACTGCCACGGAGACAGAATGAATCCCGAACTGATCTATTCGACCTTACAACAGGAACTCGACAAGCTAGCCGAGGCGCAGACTTACAAATACGAAGTGCCGCTCGAAAGCCAGCAGGGCGGGCGCGTCCGCGTGCAAGGCCGCGAATGCGTGATGCTGGCGTCGAACAACTATCTCGGGCTGGCCAATCATCCGCGCATCAAGGAAGCGGCGCAACAAGGTTTGGACAAGTGGGGCTTCGGCATGTCGTCGGTGCGCTTCTTGTGCGGCACCGAGCCGATTCATCTGGAGTTGGAACAGCGCATCGCGCGCTTTCTGGGCTGTGAAGCGGCGATCCTGCATTCGTCCTGCTTTGCGGCGAACGAGGCGTTCTTTACGGCGCTGTACGCCAACGATTTCGGCCAGACGAATTATGAAGACGTGATTTACAGCGACCAGTACAACCACGCCAGCATCATTGACGGCGTGCGCTTGTGCCGCGCGGTGGCGAAACAAACCGCGTCGAAACTCTATCGCAATCGTGATGTCGCGCACTTGCGTCAACTGCTCGAAGAGGATCGCGCCAAAAACTACCGGTTGAAAGTCATCGCCACCGACGGGGTCTTCTCGATGGAAGGCCACCTTGCGCCGCTGCCCGAACTGGTCGCGCTGGCGCGTGAATTCGGCGCATTGCTTTTTGTGGACGAATCGCATGCCTCCGGCGCGCTCGGGCAAACCGGGCGCGGCACGCCCGAAGAGCTGGGCGTCCACGGCGAGATTGACGTGATCACCGGCACCTTTGGCAAAGCGCTGGGCGGCGCGTCGGGCGGCTTCATCGCCGGGCGGCGTGAACTGGTCGAATTCCTGCGGCAGAAATCGCGGCCTTACACGTTTAGCAACACCGTGCCGCCCGCCGTGGTGACGGCTTCGATAGCGGCGCTTGACCTGATCGAAAGCGATCCGAGCATCGTCAATCAGTTGCACGCGAACACGGCTTTCTTCCGCCGCGAAATCGTCAACGCAGGCTTCACCATCCTGCCCGGCCACCACGCCATCGTCCCCGTCATGCTGGGCGAAGCGGCGCTGGCCCAGGCGATGAGCCGCGCGCTGCTGGACGAAGGCGTTTACATCAAAGGCCTCTGGTATCCGGTCGTGCCCAAAGGCGAAGCCCGCTTGCGCGCACAGATTTCCGCCGCGCATACACAGGCCGATTTGGAACAGACCATCGCGGCTTTCAAAACTGTCGGCAAACGGTTAGGTGTGATCTAACACGTTAATAGTCCCGCAATGTCCGACAAGCTGCCAGCTTGTCGGGGCATCAAATTGAGCGCCTTCACAGTCAACGGCAAGCTGGCAGCTTGCCGGACATCTATCACTATGCACCGTCTCAAAGCGATTGATTCCCACACCGGCGGCGAACCCACGCGCGTCGTCGTCAGCGGCTTCCCCAACCTCGGCAACGGCACGATGGCCGAACGCATGCAGCGCTTCAAAGCCGAGTTCGATCATTACCGCTCCGCCATCGTCAACGAACCGCGCGGCAACGACGCCATCGTCGGCGCGTTGTTGTGCGAACCGGTGGATGCGGCGAATGCGGCGGGCGTGATTTTCTTCAACAACGTCGGCTATCTGGGCATGTGCGGGCACGGCACGATTGGCCTGATGGTGACGCTCGCGCACATGGGCCGCATCAAACCCGGCACGCAGCGCCTCGAAACGCCCGTCGGCACAATCGCCGCCACGCTGCACGCGAACAACGAAATCAGTGTCGCCAATGTGCCGAGTTATCGTCACGCGGCGAATGTGGCTGTGGATGTGCCTGGCATCGGCGTCGTGCGCGGCGACATCGCCTGGGGCGGCAATTGGTTCTTTCTGGTGAATGACCATGACCAGCAATTGACGTTGCAACGTCTGGATGACCTGACCGCCTACACTTGGAAGATTCGGCAGGCGCTGACAACGCAAGGCATCACGGGCGCTGCGGGGCAGGAGATTGACCACATCGAACTGTTTGCGCCCTCGCAACTCGATGGCGTGCAGAGCAAGAATTTCGTGCTGTGCCCCGGCAAGGCGTATGACCGTTCGCCCTGCGGCACCGGCACAAGCGCGAAGCTGGCTTGTCTTTATGCCGACGGCAAATTGAAAGAAGGCGCGACGTGGCGACAGGAGAGCATTGTCGGCAGCGTTTTTGAAGGCAGCGTACGTGCGGTTGATGGCCAGCTTTACCCGACGATCAAAGGCTTAGCGTTTGTGAATGCTGAACTGGATTTGATTTTGGATGAGCGCGATCCGTTTTGCTGGGGAATCAGGTGAATCAGCAATCCGCATATGATGTCCTGATCATCGGCGCCGGTATCGTCGGTACCGCCTGTGCCCGCGAATGCGCCTTGGGTGGACTGCGCACCGCCATCATCGAACGCGCCGTCATCGGCGGCGGCGCGACGGCCGAAGGCATGGGCCACATCGTCGTGATGGACGATTCGGAAGCGCAGTTCGCGCTGACGCATTACTCGCAACAGCTTTGGCAGGAGTTGGCGGATGAATGGCCCGCGACCGCCGAGTACGAGCAATGCGGCACGCTCTGGGTGGCGGCGGATGACGAAGAGATGGCGGAGGTTCAGCGCAAGCGCGACTTTTATGGCACGCGCGGCGTGGCGACTGAGGTACTTGACGCACGGCAACTGGCCGAAGCCGAGCCAAACTTGCGAGAAGGTTTGGCAGGCGGACTGTTTGTGCCCAGCGATGGTGTCAGCTATCCGCCCTGCGCGGCGGGCTATTTGTTGACCGAGGCGCAACGGCACGGAGCGCAATTGATTTTGGGTAAAGAAGTCGCGGCTATTAAGCCGGACGGCGTGCAACTGAGCGATGGCACAACGCTCACGGCTCGTTTCATCGTTAACGCCACCGGCAGTTGGTCGCCCGAATTGACGCCGGGCCCCTTGCGTGAAGCGGTGCAAAAACGCAAAGGCCATTTGGTCATCACGGATCGTTATCCGGGCTTTGTGCGACATCAATTGATCGAGTTGGGCTATTTGAAAAGCGCGCACTCGCACAACGCGGCCTCGGTGGCCTTCAATGCGCAGCCGCGCAAGACGGGGCAAATTCTGATCGGCTCTTCGCGGCAGTTCGGCGTGAACACGCGCGACGTTGATGCGCCGATGCTGGCGTGGATGCTGCGGCGCGCGGCGGAATACATGCCTGACATCGCGCGCCTTTCCGCCCTGCGCGTTTGGACGGGCTTTCGCGCCGCGACATCAGATCACTTGCCGCTGATCGGCCCGTGTCCTGGTCACGACAATTTGTTTCTCGCCACTGGTCACGAAGGGTTGGGCATCACGACTTCGCTAGGCACGGGGCGGCTGTTGGCGGATCAATTGCTGCAACGCCCGTCGGCGATTCCGCGCGAACCGTATTTGCCCGCGCGCGCCGCCGTGCAAAAACAGGGGGCGGCACATGGCTGATGCGGTGTCGCTTTCAATCAATGGGCAAATGCTGCGCGTGCCTGCCGGCAGCACGGTGGCGGCGGCAGTGTTGTTGAGCGGCGTGACCACGTTCCGCCGCTCGGTCACAGGCGAAGCGCGCGCGCCGCTCTGTGGGATGGGCATCTGTTATGAATGCCGTGTGACGGTCAATGGCCAGGCGCACGCGCGCAGTTGCCAGATCGTTTGCGCGGACGGAATGGAGGTGCGCACCGATGAGTGAAGAGCACGCCACCGATTTGCTCATCGTCGGCGCAGGCCCGGCGGGCATCGCTGCCGCTGTGGCCGCGCACGATGGCAAACAGCGCATCACCATCCTCGACGACAACCCGCAACCCGGCGGTCAAATCTGGCGCGGTGAAGCGCAAACGCCGGCGGATGCGGCGGCCTCCAAATGGTTCAAACGCGTGCGCGCGACCAATGCGCAATTCATCAACGGCGCGCGCATTTTCGCGCAAACCGAAAACGGCGCGTTGCTGGCGGAAACGGCGGAGGGCGGCACGCTCAGCCTGCGCTATCAAAAACTGATCCTGGCGACCGGCGCGCGCGAACGCTTCCTGCCCTTTCCCGGCTGGACGTTGCCGAATGTGTTTGGCGCGGGCGGCTTGCAAGCGTTGGTCAAAGGCGGCTTGCCTGTTGCAGGCAAACGCGTCGTCGTCGCGGGCACGGGGCCGTTGTTGCTGGCCGTGGCGGCGTATTTGAAAAAGCGCGGCGCGCAGGTTTTGCTGCTTGCTGAACAAGCGCCGTTTAGCAAGCTGGTGGGTTTCGGTTTGCAAGTGTTACTCAGTGTGAGCAAGGCTCAGCAAGCCCTCGAACTGAACTGGCAATTGCGCGGCGTGCGGCAGGAATACGATTGTTGGCCTGTGGCTGTTCACGCTGAAGCCGCGCACGGCGCAGGTAAGCTGGAGCGCGTGACGATGCGACAGGGCAGGCGGACGTTTGAGTTGGCTTGCGATTATCTGGCCTGCGGCTTTCACCTCGTGCCCAATGTCGAACTGGCGGCGCTTGTGGGTTGTGCGTTGCGTGCGGGCCGCGTGGCGGTGGACGAGTTTCAGCAGACGTCTGTGCCCGGTGTGTATTGCGCGGGCGAATCCACCGGCATCGGCGGCGTCGAGGTCGCGCTGATCGCCGGGCAAATCGCCGGACTGGCCGCCAGCGACCGGCACAATGACGCGCGCCGATTTTTCACGGCACGCGCCCAGGCGCAACGCTTCGCCGACGCGCTCAATCGCGCGTTCGCTTTGCGCGACGAACTCAAACAGTTGCCCCAGGCCGACACGCTGGTTTGCCGTTGCGAAGACGTGAGCTTCGCCCAGTTGCAACAACAACCCGAATGGCGCGCGGCGAAGCTGCATACGCGTTGCGGGATGGGGCCGTGTCAGGGGCGCATCTGCGGCTCGGCGGTCGAGTATTTATTCGGCTGGAATCCAACGTCGGTGCGTCCACCGGCTTTTCCGGCCAGCATTGGCAGCTTGGCGCAAGTTGCCGCTTCATCATCAACACCAACTTCAGGAGAGTGACACCATGACTATGCAATGGCGCGGCGTAATGCCCGCAATGACGACCGGCTTAAACGAAGACCTGACGATTGACCACGCCTTTGTGGCCAAACATTGCCAGTGGCTGCTCGACCACGGCTGCACCGGCATCGTCGCGCCGGGCTCGCTGGGCGAAGGCAACACAATGACTTTCGACGAACGCTTGCAACTTTGGGAAACGCTGGTGCGGGCTGCGGCTGGCCGCGCGCCTGTGGTGGCGGCGATTTCCGCGCTGAGCACGGCTGAATCGGTGGCGATGGCGCAGGCCGCTAAAGCAAAAGGTTGTAGCGGCCTGATGGTGCTGCCGCCCTATGTTTACCAGGGCGATTGGCGCGAGATGAAATATCACGTGGCCGAATGCTTCAAGGCGACCGACCTGTCGTGCATGCTTTACAACAATCCGGTTGCTTATGGCACCGACTTTCTGCCCGAACAGATTGCCGAGTTGGCTGCCGAGCACCCGAACTTTCAAGCGGTCAAAGAATCGAGCACCGATGTACGGCGCGTGACCGCCATCAAGGCGCTGCTGGGCGACCGCCTAGACCTATTCGTTGGTGTGGACGACGCGATTGTCGAAGGCATCGCGGTCGGCGCGGTCGGCTGGGTCGCCGGGCTGGTCAACGCGCTGCCGAAAGAGTCTGTGGCGATGTTTGATCTGGCGATGAAAGGCGAATGGGAAAAGGCGCTGACGCTCTATCACTGGTTCCTGCCGTTGCTGCGCTTGGATTGCGTGCCGAAATTTGTGCAGCTTATCAAGCTGACGCAACAGGAGGTCGGGATGGGCAACGCGCGCGTGCGGCCGCCGCGCTTGGAAATCGTCGGGGCGGAATTGGAAGCAGCGCTGGTGACAATTCGCGGGGCGTTGAGTGCGCGGCCAGGGGTGTAGACAGGATTCACAGGATTGAGAACAAGATTCACAGGATGTTGCCGAAAAGTTTTCAGTGCGTCCCGTAAATCCGCTCAGTCATCCTGTCGGAACGACTTTGAAAAAGCGGAAGGCGCGCAGGTTGAAGCCCGCGCGCCTTCCGCTTTTCGTTTGATTGATCGTTGTTTAGCGGCCTTTGACCGGCACCTTGATGACCTGTCCGGCCCGCAATTTCGCCGACGTACTCAGCCGGTTGAGCGTGGCGATGTCGCGCACCGAAGCGTTGTAGCGGCCCGCAATATCGCCCAGCGATTCGCCGTCTTTGGCTTTGTACGTGACCATCTTTGTCATCGAACCAGCCGTTGAAGGCGCGGCTGTGGCAACCGAAGCCGCTGCGCCGCGCGGAGCCGAGAAGACCACATTGCGCATGCCGCCATTGGCCGGCACGATCACTTTTTGACCGGGCCGCAGCGCCCCGCCATTAACCTGTTCGAGTGCCGATTCTGAAACGCCGGTGCGCCGCGCGATCATTTCAAAGCTGTCGCCCGCTTGCGCCGTCAGCATGCGCCACGACGTGCGTTTGTCGGGCGGAATGCGATTGAGCGCGGTCTGTAGGACTTTGCCTTTGCCGGGCGGCACGCGCACGGCGAAGGTTGCTGCCGGAGGCGTCACGCCGCGTTTCAATTCGGGGTTGAGACCCAGAATGTAGTCGTGACTGACATCCACCGCATCGGCTACCAGCCGCAAATCCACCGCGTTGTTGACTGTGACGTAATCGTAAGCCAGCGGCGGTTCCGGTTTGGGTGAGAAGCCGTAGCGTTGCGGGTTCTTGGCGATGATGATCGTCGCCAGGATGTTCGGCACGTAATCACGCGTTTCCTTCGGCACGAGTGGGTAGATTTCCCAGAAGTCGGCATAGCCGCTGCGCGAGACCGCCCCGTCCACGCGGCCTTCACCGGAGTTATACGCGGCCATCGCCAGTTCCCAGTTGCCCGCGTAACGGTTCGCCAGCCAGCGCAGGTAGCGCGCCGATGCGCGCGTGGACTTCTCAAAGCTGGAGCGTTCGTCCACCCAGTAATCCTGCTTCAAGCCATAGCTGGCGCCCGTGCCGGGAATGAATTGCCAGAGGCCGACCGCCGCCGCCCACGAACGGGCGATGGGCGACCAAGCGCTTTCGACCTGGCAGAGCCAGACCAAATCTTGCGGCACGTTTTCTTCTTTGAAGATGCGGCGCGCCATCCCAATAAAGCGGCCCGAGCGGCGCAAACCGTTTTCCATCGTCGCGCGGCCACGGCCCTGATAGTAGTTGATGAAGCCTTGGATCAGTGGGTTCGGCTTGAAATTGAAGTCGAGCTTGGCGGTGCTGATGGCGGTCTGTACCTGCTCGTTGGAAGCGCTCTTGGTTTCCGCTTCGGTCAGTTTCAGCTTGGTCAGATCGTCCAGCGGGGAAGGCACATAAGTCTGTTGCCCAAACCCACGGTCATCAGCAGTTGCAGGCGGGTTTTGTTGGGCGACGACCGGCTTTGGTTGATCTTGCGGCAGCGTGCTTTCGGCGTAATTGGCCGGTGCCTGCTTGGGTACCGGAGCGTTTTTCAACAACGCCATCTGGCGTTGGTAAATGCGGTCAACCAGCCGGCGGTAATAGTCGCGCAATTGCGGGTCATCGGCGCTCGCTTCAAGCACGATGTCCACGGCTTTGTCATAGGAGCGGCGGGCTTGCTCGTAGCTGCCCGCCTGGAAAAACTCTTCGCCCCGTTGGAACTGTTCGTTAGAGCGGTCAATGATGCGTTGCGTGTCCTGTCGCAGGGGATTGCCAGCGGTTTGGGCCAGTGTCAGGGTCGAATACAGACAACAGACGACGAGGACTAAGATGCTAGGAGCGAGCACCACCAATTTATGCTTCAGCATTAGTCGTAATACCTCTCAATGATTTTTCATACCAGCATTTTTGTTTCGTTCAATGGGAGCGTGTTAGCGAGGTTGTGATTTGGAAAGGGGGCCCAGCAGCGATGAGTGATGTCTTGCAGGAATCAATCAGCGAGTGGGGTCGCTAACAACGGGGCGGAGTGTAACCTTTACACGATGGAGCGTCAAACCATGATTTCCCCATTAATCCTGGCTCGCTAATGTGCCTGGTTGGATTGACCAGCCCCTAATCTCCGCTATAATCCCGCTTACTTTTCATCCAACCCATCCCTTCCGAACGGAGATTTACCGCAGTGAACATCAAGGACATTGAGCAGCTTTTAGGCGCTGACGGCCAAACTTTGCTAACGCACACCAGCAAGACCATTGATAAAAATCTGTTGCACCTGCCCGGCCCCGATTTCGTTGACCGTGTTTGGATCAACTCCGACCGTCCGAACAACGTCCTGCGCAACCTGCAAGGCACGTTTAACACGGGCCGCCTGGGCAAGACCGGCTACCTTTCGATCCTGCCCGTGGATCAGGGCATTGAGCATTCGGCGGGGGCGAGTTTTGCGCCGAACCCGATTTACTTCGACCCCGAAAACATCGTGAAGCTGGCCGTCGAAGGCGGTTGCAACGCGGTCGCCTCGACGCTGGGCGTGCTGGGCGCGGTGTCACGCAAGTACGCGCACAAGATTCCCTTTATCGTCAAAGTCAATCACAACGAATTTCTGAGTTACCCGAACCAGTTCGACCAGATCATGTTCGCCGGCATCAAGCAGGCGTTCGACATGGGCGCGACCGGCATCGGCGCGACGATCTATTTCGGCTCCGAAGAATCCAAACGCCAGATTCAAGAGGTCAGCAAGGCCTTCGCCTACGCGCACGAATTGGGCCTTTACACCGTGCTCTGGTGCTACCTGCGCAACAACGCGTTTAAGAAGGATAAGGACTATCACGTCTCAGCCGACCTGACCGGCCAAGCCAACCACCTGGGCGTAACCATCGAGGCTGACATCATCAAACAAAAACTGCCGCAGAATAACGGCGGCTATAACGCCATCTCGTCGAAGGAAAACCCCTATGGCAAGACCAACCCGAAGCTTTATACCGAGTTGTCGTCGGACAATCCGATTGACCTGACGCGCTATCAAGTGGCGAATTGCTTTATGGGGCGTGCTGGCTTGATTAACTCCGGCGGCGAATCGAAGGGCCAAAGTGACTTGGCCGAAGCCGTGCTGACCGCCGTCGTCAACAAACGCGCGGGCGGCACAGGCTTGATCTCAGGGCGCAAGGCGTTCCAGCGGCCCATGGCGGAAGGCGTGCAGATTTTGAATGCGATTCAGGATGTGTATTTGGCGAATGAGATCACGGTTGCGTAAGCGTTTGCGACTAACGGGCGAAATGAAAAAGGCCGCCAATATCTGGGATGTTGGCGGCCTTCGGTCTTTCCGGTTTGGCTTTAACGGAGCGTGGGTTTGAACAGAATGTCTTCCAGTCGTTTCACGCGCTGTTCCAGCGTGTCCATACGCTGGTCAACGTGATCAAAGCGGCGATCAACTTCATCGAAGCGCGCGTTCATCAAATCGCGCAGCCCGTCAATTTTGGCGTCGAAGCGTTTGCCTTGTTCGTCGAAACGCAGCCCTAATTCCAAAATGCGCCTGTCCACCTGTTCCATCAGCTTGTTGACGTGTTGCTGGTTGAGCCAGTTGGCTGTGAAGATGCTCAGAATCACGCTGGCGACGGCAATGATGATGGTGATAATGGTTGGGGTCATCGCAATTCCTTTCCTTCCTTTGACCAGGCCGCGCGCAGCGTAGCAGAAGCAACCAGCAGACGCGAGCTTCAAGTCGCGGCTGAGGTTGTCAGTGGAATCAGCACCTCTTCATGAAACTTGTCGCAACCCAGGCAGAGGTTTTGATAGAGCTTGCCCGACGGCAGCCGCACCGTCGAAGCCGCGATAAACCTTTCGACCGGCCAGCCGTGCGCAATGCCCATGCGTTCGGGGTGGCCCATCGAGAGCGCCTCGTAAACCGGATTGCCGAGCAGCCGTTCAAGGATCGTTTCCAGCTTGTCATTGAGCAGGTTGCCGATGGGCGCTTTGGTTTTGATGCAGCAGGGGAAGACGTTGCCTTGCGGGTCAATCGAGACTTCGGAGCCGTTGTAGCGGTATTGCAGAAAGTTCAGCGCGCCCGACCAGCGGTTGCAGAAGTTATCGCGCAACGTCGCTTTTGACAGCTCATTTTCCCACGCGCGCCCGCGTGGCCAGAGCGGGCCGATCCAGGCGTCTTCGGTTGCGCCGAAAAACGAAAAGTAGCGATTGTCCATCTCCGCGCTGCCTGCTTGGTCGGCGACCAATTCCTGCTGATGTTTCAGGCCGCGTGATTCAAACAACCGCGTCAGCTTGTCCACGTGGCCTTGCTGGGCTTCTTTCGTTTCCATCCCTTGATGATGCTGGTCAATGCCTGAAACAGAGATGTGCCAGGTGTGATGGGCGAGCAATTCGTCCACGATTTGTTCGGTCACGATGTCGCCGGTGGTTTGGACGATCAGTTTGACCTGTCCGCCGTATTTCGCGTGCAGCAGATTGAGCGCCGAATAAAGCACCCGTTCGCGCACCTCTTTCAGCAGAATCTCGCCGCCCGCCAGGATTACGCGCCCGATCTTTTCTTTGGGCTGGCCCGTCGCGGGGTCGCAATCGTCAAGATCGAGATAGGTCATGCGGGCGGGGAAGTTCTCGATGATGCGCGCGTGGTTGTTGACGCTCTCATCCACGACGCGCTGCAAGTCCGCGCCGTGATAGGGGCGAAAGCGGTCTTCATAACAGTGATGGCAGGTGCGGTGGCAGAGGAAGGTGGCGACGTAGTAGATGGATTCCATAATGACAACGAATTATTCCTTTCAACGTAGCACAAGGTAACGCGGCGCAGCCGCAGATACAGTACGGGGAGCGTGAGCGACCTGAACCTCGATGCCAAGACCGTTTAGAGGTTTCCCCAACACGTCCGATGCCGAAGCTCAGGTCGCTCATGCTCCCCGTACTGTATCGGTCGAACTGCTTAGCCCTCAGCCAGTGCCTTCAGCATCACATCGTTTGCCGAAAACTTGTAGAACTCCAAACCACGGCTCGCCGCTTCCTGTTTCTCGATACTTTCCAGCTTTTGTACGTCGGCATAATCCACCGTGCGCACGCCGCGTTCGGCCAACAGTTGCCGGAAGGCGTTCAGCTTGCCTTCAGCATCTTCCGCCGTGCCCGAAGTCGCCAGCGCCAGAAAGCGATTGACGACGTTGATGCCGCGTTCGCCGTCCTGTTTGGCTTTGCCGACCAGGCCGTCGGAGGCTTGCCGCGACCAGCCGATGACAAAGGTATCAGCGATGCGCGTGCCCGCTTGGGGATCGAAGACCTGATAAGCCTCATCGCCCGGATGATCGGGATCGGGCGCAGTGTTCTTGACGTAGACCGAACCGTCAAACGGCAGACCCAGCTTTTCGTCTACGCGGTCGCCGACGGCGAAGATCACTGTATCCACCGGCAAGTCGTGATAGGTGCCCAAGCCGCGCGCCGAAAAGTCTTCGCCCTTGGGCACGAGCGTCGTGTCTTCCATCCGCAACGCGCAGACGCGGCCCGTTTCATCGGCCAGGATTTCGGTCGGCGCGCTCAGGTAACGGAAGGTCAGTCGCGTGGGGCTTTCACCCTCTTTGCCCGGTTCGTTGGCGTGTTTGGTCAGGTCTTTGAAAAGCTTTTCCATGCCTGCGCTGTCAACATGGATGTGCGGGCCGACGCGGTCGAGTTCGGCTTGCAAGGCTGCGGTGTCAATGTTGGCGGCGACGGCTTTGATCTCGATGTCGGTGTAGGCGCGCTGGGCTGGGCCACGGCGCGCGACGGCGATGACTTCGGGTGTTTTTAGGTCGTGCACCAGCCAGTGCGCGATGTCTACCATCACGTTGCCGATGCCGATGATGGCGACGCGTTGACCGATAGGGAAGTGTTGTTGGCTGAACGGCGGCAGGCCGTTGAAGTGATACACCAAGTCTTTGGCGTGAAAGACGCCCTGCGCTGCTTCGCCTTTGAGGCCGAGCGATTTGGTGCCTTGCGCGCCCGCCGCAACGACGAGGGCGGCGGGTTTCAACACGTCGCGCAATTCATCCAGGGTTAAATCCGCTTCCGCGCCGATCTTCACGTTGCCGGCGTAATGCACACGCGGGTCGGCCAGGGTTTTGCGGAACTGCGCGCGGATGCCTTCTTTCATCTTGTACTTGTTCCAGTAAATGCCGTATTCGACCAGCCCGCCGGGTTTGATGTCGCGGTTGATGATGATGACTCGATGACCGGCCTCGGCCAGTTTGCGCGCGCCGTAAATGCCCGCCGGGCCTGCGCCGACGACGACGACCAGATGTCCGCTGTTGGTTTCTGCCATAGGTGTGTTGTTGATGAAGCGTGGTTGAAGTTTTCGGCGGCTGATTACGCGCCGCCCAATTTGCCGTGGCGCAGCATAACGCAGGCGCGCGAATTGCGCTACGGCCAGGCATTCGCAGCGGCAACTCACTTAGAGCGGGTTGCAAGCGCATGTACGGCAAACTGTTAGGTTGCCGTAGGCTCAATCCTCAAACCGGCTGTGCCGCCGCTGCCCGAAAGCGGTTCGCAGACCACGCCTACGGCAAACTAACAGTTTGCCGTACA
>JANOWX010001074.1:0-3348 GCA_031418175.1 Acidobacteriota bacterium
CACCGGCTTAAGCCTGAACTCCATGCTCTTTTGCGCATGTGCCACATACCCCTTCTTCCCGATGCGATACAGCTTCGACGCCGTGCGAATCACCAGGTTGTCGCGCACAATCGCCGGCGTCGCCATGCACAACTCGTCCAGCGAATTCTTGCCGACGACTTTGAATTCCGGCCCCGCCTGAATCACGTAGGTGTCGCCGTCCTCGTTCAAACAAAAAATCTTGCCGTTGTAAGCCCACGGTGACGAGGTGAACGCGCCCACCGGCACTTCGGCGTCAATGCGCTGGCGGGGGTAAATTTCTTTGCCGGTCTTGGCGTCGTGCGCCGTGAAAAAGCCGCGATCCAGCAGCGTGTAGTAGATGTCGCCGTAAATAATCGGCGACGGGTTGTACGGCCCGGCCTGGCGCTGATACCAGGCGATGAACTGGTTGCTGGTCTCGCCCTCTTTCAGCGAGATGTCGCCGCTCGCGCCCGGTTTGATCGCAAAGACCGGCCGCACCTGATCGCCCACGTAACCCGACGCGATGTAGAGCAAGCCGAATTTCGTAAACGGCACCGGGATCGCAATCGAAGACATCCCGCCAAACGACCACAGTTCCTTGCCGTTATTCGGGTCGTAGGAAATCACGCGCTTCGTCGCCGGCACGATCAACTCGGTGCGTGCGCCCGGCTCCCACACATACGGCGTCGCCCAATTCGTGCCTTTGCCACGCTCCACGCGCCACAATTCCTTGCCCGTCAATTTGTCGAGCGCGCTCAGATACGATGATTCGTCGTTATCGTTCAACACGAACAGCTTGTCTTTATAAACTACCGGCGAAGCCGCCGTGCCCCAGCCAAAGCGCGTCGCTTTCGCTTCGATCTTTTGTTGCCACAGCAGCTTGCCGTTCAGGTCGAAACAGAAAACGCCCACGTTGCCGAACAGCGCATAGACGCGCTCGCCATCGGTCACCGGCGTTTCTGAGGCAAAGCTGTTTTTCAAATGGCGTGAGATGGTGGGCACGGCTTTGAAGACTTCGCGCTCCCACAGCAGCTTGCCGGTTTTGAAATCCACGCAATAGACCACCCAGCGATGGTCGTCTTTAGGCGCGGGCCGTTCGCCGCCGAAATAGAGGCCTTTCTTCACGGCTTCCTGTGGCCCGGAACTGACAACCGCAGTCAGAAAGATTTTGCCGCCCCAGACAATCGGCGACGACCAGCCCATGCCGGGCACCTCTGTCTTCCAGACAACGTTCTCGGTCGTGCTCCATTTGTCGGGCAAACCGGCTTCGTCTTTGGCGTCGGCGACGCCGGTGGATTGCGGGCCGCGGAATTGGGGCCAGCGGTCAGAAGCCGAAACGGCGAATAGCGATGAGAAGCAAACGGCAAGAATCAGGAAAGAGCGCATCATCATAGGGTTTTCCTCAGTTCGGGTTAGTGGTTGTGTTCAAGTGGAACCAATTGCAGCGTACGACGGCAGTGATTATACTCCGCCCGTCGCTGAAGTCATTCGCCGGTTTATCCGCCTTGCGAGAAGTACGGAGGAAAAATGGTAATTGAACTGGAACAATTGAATTCTGAGTTGCTGACCCTCTCCCTTGAGTCGCGCGCCTGGCTGGCGCAAAACCTGCTTGCCAGCCTGGATGAAAGCAATAGTGAAGACGTTGAAGCATTGTGGCTTGCAGAAATTCAGCGCCGCGACGCCGAACTCAAAAACGGCACGGTGCAATGCAAGCCCGCCGAACAGGTGTTGCAAGAAGCCAGGGAACAGTTGCGATGCCCCCAATAGTCGTCCACCCAGCCGCCGACGCCGAACTCAAAGCCGCCGCCGCGCATTACGAATCGTTGCAACCCGGCTTAGGCGCGTCGTTCCTGCGCGAAGTCGCAATCGGTTTCAACCAAATCCAAAACCTGCCGTCAGCCTGGGCCATCCTGACTGGCAATGTTCGTCGCTATCTGCTGCGCCGCTTTCCATACGGGATCGTTTACCGTGTCGAAGCCGATCGCATCTTTGTACTGGCCGTGATGCATCTGCGCCGCCGCCCGCGCTATTGGCTGGGTCGCAATTGAGCGCACGCCTCAAGACCTGCCATCGTTCTCAATCGCATCCACCGGACATGCCGCCAACGCTTCCAGACATTGCGCCTCTGCGCGCGCATTCGCCGGCTGCTCGGCCACATACGAATAGTCCTTCACCGTCTCGCGCACAAAGTTGGCGGGCGCAAGCTGGCGGCACAGGTCGCAATCAATGCATTCAACGTTGACGGAATAGCGCCCCGGCGCGTTCTCAGGGAACTTTGCAGGCAGCGCGACAAGTTGTAACGCAGGTTGAGCCATAAAAAGATCAGCCGATCACTGCAACACCGGCAACGCGCGCCGCTCCACTCCCAACGCAGCAACTGCATAAGCATTCTCGGGCACATGCTCGTGCGCGTGATAACTCGACCGCACCAGCGGGCCTGATTCGACGTAACGAAAGCCCAGCGCCAACCCCAGCCGTTTGAATTCGGCAAACTCGTCCGGGTGATAAAACTTTTCGACCTTCAAGCGTTGCGGCGCGGGTTGCAGGTACTGGCCGATCGTCAGGATGTCGCAATCCACCGCGCGCAAATCGCGCATCGTTTGGATGATTTCTTCGCTCGTCTCGCCCAAACCCACCATCACGCCTGATTTGGTGAGCATCCCGCGTTGCTCGGCATCGCGGCGTTCAGCGGCGCGGCGCAACAGCTTCATCGTCCATTCGTGATAGCGCGCGTGCGGGCGGACGCGCTTGTAAAGGTGCGGGACGGTCTCGGTGTTGTGATTCAGCACGTCCGGCTGGGCGTCGAGCACGATGTCCAAGGCTTCGTCGTTGCCCTCGAAATCGGGAATCAGCACTTCGACCTTGCACTGCGGATTGACCGCGCGGACGGCGCGAATCGTGGCGGCCCAATGCTCTGCCCCGCCATCGCTTTTGTCGTCGCGATTGACGCCGGTGATGACGGCGTGTTGCAGGTTGAGCGTCTTGACCGCTTCGGCCACATGCAGCGGTTCGCCCGCGTCCAGCGGTTTGGGTTCGCCCTTGCTGACGGCGCAAAACCCGCAGCGCCGCGTGCAGGTGTCGCCCGCGATCATGAAAGTCGCCGTGCGATTCGACCAGCATTCATAGATGTTCGGACAGCGCGCTTCCTGGCAGACGGTGTTCAGGTTTAGCTCGGTCATCAGGCGGTTGACCGTCTGATAGTCCTCGCCCATCCGCAAGCGGATTTTCAGCCATTCGGGTTTGGGAACTCTTGGTTTGGGTAATGCCATAGCGATCTCCTGGGTACGCAGCGCTTCCAGCGTGCGGGCGTGGCAGTGGACGAAACAATGCCGGAGGGGTTTCCTTTCA
>JANOWX010001075.1:0-1682 GCA_031418175.1 Acidobacteriota bacterium
CTCGGCAGCAGACGGATTGATGCTGCAAGAGAACCCTTCGGCGGGATTCCGTCTGCTGCCGAGACCGCACGCTGGAAGCGGTGCGTACCCAGGGTGGCCTAAATCTCATTGTTTTTTCGGCGGCTTCAACTGCGTCGCCAGCAAGCCGCCCAGCAACGCACAGCCCGCCAAGAACAACATCGCCACTTGGTAATTGCCGGTGTAATCCTTGAGCGAGCCGACAATGTATGGGCCGACAAATCCGCCCAGATTGCCGACCGAGTTAATCAATCCGACCGCGCCTGCCGCCGCCGAGCCGGTCAGAAACGCGGAGGGCAGCGACCAGAACGCCGGATAGCCACCCGGCGCAAGCCCAGCCAGACACAACCCCAAAATGACCACACCCAGATAATCGCCGCCCAGCACGCACAGCGCCATGCCTACGCCGGTCAGCATCATCGGGATGGCGGTGTGCCAGCGGCGTTCGCCCGTGCGATCCGATGACGGGCCGACGAGCAGGATGGCGATGATGCAAAAGATATACGGCAGCGTCGTCAAAATCGTCTGCATCAGGATGGACGTGCCTTTCATGCTCTGCGTGATCGCGGGCAAAAAGAATTTCAAACCGTAACCGCTCGTGACGACGAAAAAGTACAGCACGGTCAGCAAAATGATCTGCGGATGCTGAAAGGCCGCGCGCAAATTAACTCCGCCGCTGGCGGTCTTCTGGGCCTTTTCGCGCGCCAGTTCACCGACGAGCCATTGTTTCTCGTCGGCGGGCAGCCAGTGCGCCTGCTGCGGGTGGTCGGTCAAATACACCAGCGTGATGAAACCGAGCAGGATGGCGGGCAGCCCTTCCAGAATAAAAACCCAGCGCCAGCCCGGCAGTCCGTACCAATGCACGTTTTCCAGAATCACGCGCGACAGCGGCACGCCGATGACCGTGGCCAGCGGAATGCCGATCAGGAATTTGGCTTTGGCCTTGCCGCGATCTTCATAGCGGAACCAGTGCGACAGATAGACGATCACGCCGGGAAAGAAACCCGCTTCAGCCAAACCCAGAATGAAGCGCAACCAGTAAAACTGCCACTCGGCGCTAACGATATTGAGCGGCCCCATGCCGATGAAGCCCATCAGCGTGGCGACCAAACCCCACGAAATCATGATGCGGGCGATCCATTTGCGCGCGCTCCAGCGTTCGACGATCAGCGTGCCGGGGATTTCGAGCAGGAAGTACCCGAGAAAGAAAACGCCCGCTCCGAAGCCGATGATCGCCTCACTAAAACCCAGGCCGCCTGCGCTCGTGGCCTTTGTCATATCAAGCGCGGCTACACTGACGTTGGTGCGGTCAATGTAAGCGATCAAATACAGCAACAGCAGATAGGGCAACAAACGCCGCGTGATGCGGCGGCGCGCGCGTTCGGCGACTTCGCTGTTTGCCACAGCCAAAATGACAGGCGCGGGAATATAACTTTCCATTCAGCTTCTCCGGTTTGCGGCCCAGGCGGTAAGGCTTGCGAGCAAACTGTCAGACACTGCGTTGGTGTTGAACTGCGTTGGTGCGGAACTTGGATGAGGCGCGAGTGTACGCGGAAGCCGGACGCCGCGCCAGTGTGCCGAGGGTGCTCAAGGAAAGTGTGACGGCGTGTCAGTAGCCCGCGCGTGAGCAAGGGCTTGATTGGCAGAAGCCAGCCCTTGCTCAC
>JANOWX010001076.1:0-13846 GCA_031418175.1 Acidobacteriota bacterium
CTTAAAATCTGAAGGTAATTATGATCGCAGTAGCCATGAGCGGCGGTGTTGACAGTTCAACCACCGCCGCTTTACTCCAACAACAAGGGCACGAACTGGTCGGCTTTTCGATGCAACTCTGGAACCAGCGCCGCATCAACGTCGGGCCGGATGGCGAACCGCTGCCGTCGCGCTGTTGCTCGCTCGATGACCTGTACGACGCGCGCACGGTGGCCCACAAGCTTGGCTTCCCGTTTTATGTCGTCAATTTGGAAGAAGAATTCGAGCGCGACGTCGTGAGCCCCTTCGTCAACAACTATCTCAATGGCCTGACGCCCAGCCCGTGCGTCGCCTGCAATTCGTTTCTGAAATTCGACAAGCTGGTTGAATTGGCGAAGACCGCCGACGCGACCAAAGTCGCCACGGGCCATTACGCGCGTGTGGAATACGACGAAGCGCGCGGGCGCTGGCTGTTGCTGCGCGCGGTCAATCGCGCCAAAGACCAATCCTATTTCCTGTTTGAACTGTCGCAGGAGCAGTTGCGCTACGCCATGTTCCCGCTCGGCGAAATGACCAAGCAGGAAGTACGCGACATCGCCGCCGCCGCCGGGCTGCCGACCGCGCATAAACCCGAAAGCCAGGAGATTTGCTTCATCCCCGACGGCAACTACGCGCAATTTATCGAACGCTATCTTGAAGAGGATAAGCCTAAGAGTTTGCCTGTGCTGAACGGATTGAGCACTACGCTCTCACCGGGTGAAATCGTCACCACCAGCGGGCAGGTGCTGGGCCAACACACTGGCATTCACCGCTACACGGTCGGCCAACGGCGCGGCCTGGGCATCTCTTCGCCTGATCCGCTTTACGTGATCGAAGTGGACGCCAAACGCAACCGCGTGGTGGTTGGCGGCGTGGATGATTTGCTCAAACTCAGCATGATCGTGCGGCGCGTCAATTGGATCGCGGTGGCCGAGTTGACCGAACCGTTGCGTGTCACGGTCAAAATTCGTTCGCGGGCGGATGAGGCGGCGGCGACGCTAACGCAGCAAGCGGATGGTTCTGTGCTGGTGGCTTTTGACGAAGCGCAACGCGCGGTCACGCCAGGCCAGGCGGCGGTGTTTTATGATGGCGAGGTGGTGGTTGGCGGCGGGTGGATTGTGTAGGGAAGCAACAGACAAACACGGAGGACAAGCAATGTCAGAAAACAACTCAACCGAACTCTTACGGGAACCAGCAACTGACGAAAAGCTGCAACGCATCGAGCAAACCATGAACGAAGTGCTTGCCATGCAAAAGCAATTGCTCAGTGAAGTGTCCGCGCTCAGGGTAGAGGTCAATCAACGTTACGTTGACCTGCGCGGCCGCATCGAGTTGAACAATGACAAGCTCGATGTCGTGCAGCGCGAGTTACGGCAATTTATCAAAGACACGCGCAGCCCGGCTTTCGCTTCGGCTGAACTTCGCTAATTCGGGTAAGGAGGAGAATCCATGCAAGCTTATCGTGTCGAAACAACTGTGGAAGCTGGCGGCAGCCTGACGGTGCGTGACCTGCCTTTTCTGGCTGGTGAAAAAGTCGAAGTCATTGTGCTTTCAAATCTCGGACAACGGCACACCCCGGAACAGAACGGGACGGCTGAGGCGACCTTATATCCTTTGCGCGGCACACCCGTGGTTTTTCACGACCCTTACGAACCAGCCGTGCCAGAGAGCGATTGGGAAGTTTATCTGCAAGACCCTTTCGCGCTTGCTGCTCCGGCAGATGGCAAACCAAACCCCTATCCTTTGCGCGGTACTCCTTACACATACATCAATCCGCACGATCCGGTCGTTCCGCCTGAAGAATGGGAAGCGCTGCGATGATCTTGCTCGACACACACATTTGGATTTGGTGGGTGCAAGGCGATCCACAACTATCACTGACCTATCGCCACTACTTACAAGCCAATCAATCAAGTGGGCTAGGGATCAGCGTCATTTCCTGTTGGGAAGTCGCCAAAGCGGTGGAGTTGGGCAGGCTCACCTTTCAAATTCCCGTTGAAGATTGGATTCATCAGGCATTGGCCTATCCTGGCGTGAGCCTCGTTCCGCTCACGCCGCGCATCACGGTTGAATCCACGCAGCTTCCCGGCCAGCTTCACCGCGATCCGGCAGACCGTTTTATTGTCGCCACAGCCAGAGTTCACGGCTGGCCGCTGGTCACGACCGATGGGAAGATTCTCCAATATCGGCACGTGCAACTTGCTCCATAACCGACCATGCCCCCAAATGACCAACTCGAACTCTCACCCGCCGAAATGCGCCGCCTTGGCTACCAGGCCATTGACGAGATCGTCGCCCACTTTGAACAACTCAACGACAAACCCGCCATCCGCGTCGGCACGCGCGCCGAACTCGAAGCCCGTTTGCGCGAGCCTTTGCCCGAAGCGCCAACCGGCATTGAAACGCTCTTCGCGCAATTGCAGCGCGATGTCTGGCCGTTTATGGGCAACATCGGGCATCCGCGTTTTTTCGCCTTCATCCCGACGCCGGTCAATTTTGTCAGCGTGCTGGCGGATGTGTTGATGAGCGGCTTCAATCCTTTTGTAGGCTCTTGGCTGGGCGGTTCGGCACCCGCGCAAATCGAATTGGTGACGGTGGATTGGCTGCGCGAACTGTGCGGTTTACCGGCGACGGCGGGCGGCCATTTCGTATCAGGTGGATCGGCAGCGAATTTGACAGCGCTGGCGGTGGCGCGCCACGTCAAGTTGAATGACCGCTTTGCTGACGCGGTCGTTTACTTTTCCGACCAAACGCATGCGGCTTCTGAACGGGCCTTGCGCGTGCTGGGCTTTGCGCCCGAACAGTTGCGCAAGTTGCCGAGCGATGAGAACTACCGCTTGCCGATCAACGCCTTGCAAACAACCGTCGCCGCCGACCGCGCCAAGGGCAAACGGCCATTTTGCGTGATCGCCAACGCGGGCGCGACCAACACGGGTGCGGTTGATCCGTTGCCGGAACTGGTGCAGTTTTGCCGCGCTGAAAATTTATGGCTGCACGTTGACGGCGCGTATGGCGCGGCGGCGGTATTGTGCGAACGCGGCCAGGCACTATTGGCTGGCTTGGGTGAAGTGGATTCGCTGGCGCTTGATCCGCACAAGTGGCTGTTTCAAACTTACGAGATCGGCTGTGTGCTGGTGCGCGATACGCGCTGGTTGAAGCAGACCTTTCACGTCTTGCCCGAATATCTGGAAGACACGCAACTCAACATGGCCGAGGTCAATTTTTACGAACAGGGCTACCAACTGACGCGCAGCTTCCGCGCGTTGAAATTGTGGCTGTCGTTCAAGGCGTTTGGCGTCGCGGCCTTTCGCGCGGCGGTTGCGCGCGGGTTGGAACTGGCCGAACTGGCTGAGCACGTTTTGCGTGAAGACGCTTGCTGGCAAATTGTTTCGCCCGCCACGCTGGGTATTGTTGCGTTCCGCTTTGCACCTGCGGATGTGGACGAAGCTGAACTCGACAACTTGAATCAGCAACTCGTCACGGCGTTGCGCGAGGATGGCTTTGCCTTTGCCAGTTCGACGATTTTGCGCGGCCAGACGGTGCTGCGTATGTGCACGATCAATCCGCGCACGACCGAGGCGGACATTCGCGCGGCGCTTGCGTGCTGGAAGGCGCTGGGCCGACAAATACTCACAGAGGAGAAACCACAATGAATGACGTTCGCGTAAAACTGGCGTTGGCCGAGGGCTTTCGCACACAAATCACGGCGGGCGCGCACACGCTGGTGGCCGATGAACCGGTCAAAGCAGGCGGCGCGGATGCAGGCATGTCGCCATATGAATTATTGCTCTCGGCGCTGGGCGCTTGCACAGCGATGACGTTGAAGATGTACATCGAACGCAAGCAACTGCCGATCACAGAGGTCGAGGTGCTGCTGACCTTTGACCGCATCCACGTGGACGATTGCGAATCGTGCAGCACCGAGACAAAGGCCGAGAAAAAAGAGCTTCAACACATCAGCCGCTTGATTTACGTCACAGGCGAGATCACCGAAGAGCAGCGCGAACGCTTGCTTTACATCGCCAGCCGCTGCCCGGTGCACAGCACCTTGCACAGCGACCCGCACGTCGAAGACGCCTTGATCGTTCGCCCCGCCTGAATGCGGATTGCGGATTGCGGATTTCTGGCAAGCTCCGCATTCGACTAGCGATTGTCTGCCTCAACCTCATCAGCCAGCGCCGCGCGTTTGGGACTGGCGTAATAGCCCACGCGGGCGCGCACGACGATGCCCGGCGTTTCAGGCGGCGGCGTGACTTTGACTTTCAGCTTGCGCCACTTGCCGTCGGGGGCAAAATTCGAGGGCGTGTAGCCGAGGGAATACTGCTGCCGCAATTCGAGGGCGATCTTTTCAAAAGCCTCAGACATCGCCTCGCCATCCTTCGGAAAATAGGCTTTGCCGCCGCCCGGCTCCGTCAACTCACTCAAGATCAACGCGCCGATCTGATTGCGCAGCGCGAAATCATGCACGCCGATGGCATAGACCAGCGCGGCGGAT
Source organism: Acidobacteriota bacterium (assembly GCA_031418175.1). Taxonomy (GTDB): domain Bacteria; phylum Acidobacteriota; class Blastocatellia; order RBC074; family RBC074; genus JACPYM01. Next base: position 4,514 of record JANOWX010001076.1, read on the forward strand.
TCATTCAACTGGCGTTTGATTTGGCGCAAGCTGGCGCGTGAACGATTGTCGTCGCCATCGCTGATGATCAACAGCACGCGGCGCGGATGGCGGCCCTTTTCGAGATGCCGCAGCCCCAAGGCCACTGCGTCATAAAGCGCGGTGTTCCCTTCCGGCTTCACACTGTTGAACTGGCGCAGCAACTGCTGCGCGTCGCGCGTGCGTTCCAACGCCAGCCAGGCCTGATCGTTGAAGCCGATCAACGAATACTCGTCATCCGCGTGGCAATTTTGCAAGAAGCGTTCGAGCGCGATTTGTGCGCGTTTGATTTTCTCGTCGCGCATCGAACCCGACAGATCGAAAACAATGGCAATCGAAGCCGGCGTGTCGTCATTGGTGAAGTAGCTGATTTCCTGCGCGACTTGATCTTCAAAAATGGCAAACGCGCCTTGCTCCAAGCCGGACACATGGCGGCCCCGTTTGTCGCTCACCGTGACGGTCAGCGACACGACTTGGGTTTCGAGGCTGAGCACAGCTTCATTGGCAGACTTGGCGGTCTGGGCTTGCGCGCCTGCCAACAGATAAAACGGCAAAACCAGCATGAGCCAGCTTCGCGGTGAAAGGGGATGGACTTTCATGGTGCCCTCTGAATGCAATGGCCTTGAATTAAGCGCTTGGGCGTTGGCGTCGCCCCCTTGTAGCAGCGAATAAATTCGTTACTACGAGGGGAAACACTTTCTCCAATGACATTGCCTTCCGAATACTGCTTCAGGAAGGGGGTAATTTTTTGCTTGCTTTGAGAGGGGAAAAGACGCGCCTCGCCCGCGCGTCGCAACTGCTCTTTAGTGGGGCAGAATCTGTTTCGTTACGGCGGCGATTTTCTAAGCGTTACGCGGCATAGTCAACCAATTCGCGCCGCCCAGCCAGCGTAAAATTCATTTGCACAACCGGCACTGCATTACTCATATCGCAGTGCCTTGATCGGGTCTACCTTGGCCGCGCGCGAAGCCGGATAGATCGCCGCAAGCAGGCTGATGACGACGGCAAAGAGGATCGCGCCGCCCGACAAATACCAGGGGATCGAAAAGAATTCGATGTAACGCATGGCCTGGCCCGCTTGCCGCACGATCCACTGGTTGGCCAGCGTGTTGGCCACGCGGTCAATGCCCCAGCCCGCCAGCACGCCCAGCGTGCCGCCCAATAAGCCGATCAGGCTGGCTTCGACAAAAAAGATTTTCATGATCTCGCCATCCGAACCGCCGATGGCTTTCATGATGCCGATCTCGCGCGTGCGTTCGCGGATGGACATAATCATCGTATTCGAGATGCCAAACGAAGCGACCAGCAACGCGATGCCGCCGATCAGCGCCAGGCTGCTGTTGATGATGAGGAAGATGCGCTCGATCTCTTCGAGTTGCGTGGTGACCGAAAACGCGCGCAGGCCCAGCTTTTCCAATTCGGCCGTGACGGGTTTGATCTGGCCCGGATCGCTGACGCGCAATTCCAACGCGCGATAGCTGGGCGTTTCGTCGTGCCCCGTCAGCGTCTCGCCCATACGTTCCATCGGTGACAGATTCGCCAGGCGCAAGCGTTTGGCCTGCTCCAGCGGCAAGAAGAAATTGGCATTGCCGAAGGGGCTGAAGTTCAAGCCGCCTTCGCTTTTCAGTACGCCGACGATGCGAAAGGTATGCTTCTCAAAACGGCCTTCGTCAGCCGCGCTCTCGTCTTGTGAACCAGGATCGAGCAACGGAATGCCGAAGATGCTGCCCGTGGCAATATGGCCGCTGGGTTGCGAGAGCAACGTGATCTCTCGGCCCAAGGCGGCTTGGGCATCAAGCGCGCGCTCCGCCTCGCTCTTGGTCGGCGCGGCTTGAAAGGGCCCGCCCTGTGGTGGCCCGCCCCGGCGGCGATTGCGGCGACGGCGAAAGGCTTCGGGCGAAAAAGCCGTCAGGAAGTTTTCGTTGATGACGGCTTCGCTCGCTTCAGCCGTGCGGAAGCCGCCGCCCGCCAGAAAGGTTTTGAAACGCGGGTCGTCGCCCGTCATCGCCCCGGCAATCGTTTGCGTGCGCGTGCGGTCATTGAAACGCGTGAAGCAATTGAAGGTCACAATCGGCGCGACAAACCGCACGCCATTCAGCTTGCCAATTTCGGCCAGCGTCGCTTCATCCAACACACGGCGCGGTCTGCCGGGCGCATTGGGCGGTTCATCATTGGCAGGCGTGGCATTGACAGGCGTTCCGGCTGGCGTAGGGCTGCCAGCCAGCGCGTCATTCGCGGCCTCTGCCTCTTCGCCTTCATCCAGCGCCGTGCGCCCTTCATTCAAGGCCAACAGATCTTCGGTATCCGCGCCCAGCACCGTGATCGCGGTAAAGGCATTGAGCCGCGCAAAGGCCTGGCCGATGATGTTGCGTTGCAAGCCGATGCCGAAGCTGACCATCGTGATGATCGCGGCCACGCCGACCACTACGCCGATGACGGTCAGCGCCGTGCGCAGCTTGGCTTGATTGAGATTGCGCAACGCCAGCGCAAAGATGTCGGCGTAATTCATAGCCTGTGATATAGCGCGGAATGCCGGGGATGCCAAATGATTGCCGCCGGAAGGCTAAAAAGTTTGACCGTACATAGACGCGCTACTACATTCCCTCTCATAGCACCTGTCACTAAGCTTCAACGCCAAGACGCCGAGAGCGCCAAGCTAAACGGACAAGCCAGGTCTTCAATTCCTGCTTGCCCCACTTGGCGCTCTCGGCGTCTTGGCGTTGAACTCACCCGCACCCTGTCAAGCTGATCAACCCTTTCCCGATCCGCGACTCTCGGCGTTTATCTGCGGCAAAAAATCAGGCTTCGACTACGCACCCGTCCTTGAGCCGAACGAGGTGCGTGGCGAAGCGGCCCGCCAGTTCGTGATCGTGCGTGACCAGCACGATGGTCTTGCCGTCGCGCGTGCGCATCGCGTCGAGCAGCGTCATCAATTCAGCCGCGCGCGTGCTGTCGAGATTGCCGGTCGGTTCGTCGGCCAGCAGCACCTGCGGTTCGTTGGCGAGCGCGCGGGCGATGGCGACGCGCTGCTGTTCGCCGCCCGATAGTTCGCTGGGGCGATGATGGATGCGTGGAGCCAGGCCTACGCGATCTAGTAATTCGGCGGCGCGCTGTTCGCGTTCGCGCGGTTTCATGCCGCCGAAGGCCAAAGCCAGCGCTACGTTTTGCGCGGCGGTCATGGTCGGGATCAGGTTAAAGTTCTGAAAGATCATCCCGACGCGTTGCAGGCGGTAACGAGACATCTCCCAGGCCGAGAGTGGCGCGAGGCTTTGGCCGTCAAAGAGAATCTCGCCGCTGGACGGGCGATCCAAGCCGCCGAAGAGATTTAACAAGGTGGATTTGCCGCTGCCGCTGGTGCCGAGGATGGCCGCGAATTCGCCGCGCGCGATGTTGACGTCAACGCCCGCCAGCGCGCGCACCGTCTCGCCGCCCATTTTGTATTCGCGCGTGACTTGGCGCGCTGTCAAAATCGTCATCTTCTAAAAGGGTGAGGGATGAGGGATGAGGGATGAGGGATGAGGGATGAAACTTTTCAGCCTTCATCCCTCATCCCTCATCCCTTAACAGAACTCCGTCGCGTTGAAAAAGTAGCTCAACTCGAGCTTCGCATTCTCCGGCGAGTCGGAACCGTGCGTGGCGTTCTCGCCCATGCTGGCGCCGAAATCGCCGCGAATGGTGCCCTTGGGCGCTTTGGTCGCGTCGGTCGGCCCCATCAGATCGCGCCAGGCGGGCTGAGCGTTTTCTTTTTCGAGCGCCAGCACGACGCTCGGCCCGCTGGTCATGAATTCGACCAGTTCGCCGAAGAAGGGCCGCGCGCGATGCACGTCGTAAAAGCCTTCGGCGACGGGTTTGGACATGTGTATCAGCTTCAGCGCGCGAATCTTGAAGCCGTGGTCGTTGATGCGTTGAATGATGTTGCCCGCGTTGCCCGCGCGCACGGCGTCGGGTTTGATGATGGCAAAGGTCATCGTCGGTTCTGCCATTGGAAAAGTCCTCACTTGTATGTTGAATTGATGATGAAGCAGGCGCGCATCATAGCATCACCACCCAGCCGGTCAAAAATCCGCGCGTTTATCAACAAACACCCAACCGCGCCGGCGTGAAGCTGAGTCAAAAGCACAAATGCATGGAGTTCAAGCTTTAGCTTGTCTGGCGCGCAAAGCGCGCCACTAGCAGCCTGAAGGCTGAACTCCATGCTCTTTTCCTGCAAGCCTGCTTGTCCCGCTGCGTTCTCTTGCGCGGAGAGTTTGGAACCAAATCCCTCGGTTGCGTGTCTATTTCAGCCCACAGCCGAAACGCCAATGACCACGATGCCTTGGTTGGAATGTTAGAAGTGTCCTCGTGCACTGACCGGCACGAGTGTGTTCAAAAAGGAGTGAATGATGAAACGACGTGTTGTGACTTCCCTGCTCTGCACCTCGGTGCTGTTTCTGTTCGGCTATTTGTGTTTGCCCGAACTGTTGCCCTTTAACGATCCCGGTACGACCGCCGCCGCGCCGCGCAAGGTTACGCAAGGGGCGTTGCAAGCCTTTGACAAACAAGGCCAGCCGCGCGGCGCATGCCCGCTCAAACACACCGGCGTGCAAGCCAGCGTCACCGGCTCGCTGGCGCGCGTCACCGTCACCCAGGAATTCCACAATCCTTACAGCGACAAGATCGAAGCCGTCTACGTCTTCCCCTTGCCGCAAAACGCCGCCGTGGATGACATGACCATGCGCATCGGCGAGCGCACCATCAAGGGCCAGATCAAGCGCCGCGAGGAAGCGCGCGCCGTTTACGAAGCCGCGCGCAACGCCGGGCAAATCGCCAGCCTGCTCGATCAAGAGCGCCCGAACATCTTCACCCAAGCCGTCGCCAACATCCTGCCCGGCGCGACGGTCAAGGTGACGATCAGCTACGTCGAGTTTTTGAAATACCAAGAGGGCGCGTATGAATTCGTCTTCCCGATGGTCGTCGGCCCGCGCTACATTCCTGGGCAGCCGGTGGCGCAGCCGAATCCGCAAGCCGCGCCCGATACTTCCGAAGTGCCCGACGCCTCGCGCATCACGCCGCCAATTTCTTTAGAAGCCACGCCCGAAGGCACACGCGCCGGGCACGACATTTCGATTGCGGTCAATGTTGACACGGGTGTGCCGCTCGATGGTTTTAAATCAACGCTGCACGAGGTTGATGTCGAACGCCCGGCCCCCAACCGCGCCAGTGTACGACTGCGCAATCAGCAAACGATTCCCAACAAAGATTTCATCCTGCGCTTCGATGTCGCGGGCCAGCGCATCAACGACGCGCTGCTCGCGCATCGCTCGAATGCAGGCGGCTTTTTCTCGCTCATCCTGCAACCGCCGGAGCGCGTGACGGCCAATGATGTCGCGCCGAAAGAATTGGTCTTCGTGCTCGACACGTCTGGTTCGATGAGCGGCTTCCCGATTGAAAAAGCCAAAGAGACGATGCGGCTGGCGCTGGATGCGCTCTATCCGCAAGACACCTTCAACTTGATTACCTTCGCGGGCGACACGCACATCCTCTTTCCCGAACCGGTGCCCGCCACGCGCGCGAATCTAGCCAAGGCCCAAGCCTTTCTCGAATCACGGCAAGGCGGCGGCGGCACCGAGATGATGAAGGCCATCCGCGCCGCACTTGACCCATCCGACAAACAAGACCACGTGCGTATCGTTTGTTTTATGACGGATGGATACATCGGCAACGATTTCGAGGTCATTGGCGAAGTGCAGAAACATCCGAACGCGCGCGTCTTCGCCTTTGGCATCGGCGGTTCGGTCAACCGCTTCCTGCTCGACAAGATGGCCGAGCACGGGCGCGGCGAAGTCGAGTACGTCACGCTCAGCGACGACGGTTCGGCGGCGGCCAAACGCTTTCACGAACGCGTGCGCAACCCGTTGCTGACCGACATCGAGCTTGATTGGGGCGGCTTGCCGGTGACGGATGTTTATCCGCAGCGCATCCCCGATTTGTTTAGCGCGAAGCCGTTGATTTTGACGGGCCGTTACACACAAGGCGCGCGCGGCACCCTGCGGTTGCGCGGCAAGCTGGCCGGGCAGCCGTTTGTGCGCGAATTGCCAATCACGTTGCCCGACCAGGAACCCGCACACGACGTGCTGGCGACGCTCTGGGCGCGCACGCGCATTGACCGGTTGATGAGCGAGGACTTTCAGGGCATTCAAGCGGGCAACCCAAAACCGGACGTGCGCGAAGCGATCACGCAACTCGGTCTGGATTTCCGGCTGCTGACGCAATTCACTTCGTTCGTTGCGGTGGAGGAAACGGTTGTGACGGAAGGCGGCGTGCCGCGCCGTGTGGATGTGCCGGTGGAGATGCCGGCAGGCGTAAGCCGGGAAGGTGTGTTTGGGGTGCGGCAAGTGACCGAGCAAGTGACGGTGTCAGCTTCGCCAATGATGTTGCAACTTTCGGCTGGCGTGGCGGACAAGACTTTGACCAAACGCCGCACCAATGAAGCTGCTCGTACAGTAGTTGGGGGTGGACGTGGCGACAGCGCGGTGCCCCCGCCACCAGTCAGTTCAACAGAAGTGAAAGACGAACGCGCCGCGCTAGCCAAACCGGCGAAAAACCCGCTGCACAACGCCAAGCTGCATCCGGCCATCGCGGCCCTGCTGCTGCGCTTGCAAAACAACACGGCCCAACCCGCCCTCGCCGAAGCCAAGTTCATCCGCGCGGGCAAAGCCGAAGTGCAATTGCGGCTCAGCACCAAATCCGCCGACGTACTCGCGGCCTTGCAGCAACTCGGCTTTGAGGTCGTCAGCAATCCGGCCAGCGGCAATACCATCATCGGCCGCTTGCCGGTGGAGCAGTTGGCGGCACTGGCCGAATTGAAGAGCGTGCGTTACATCGCGCCGAAGTTCTGATTCGACAGGGCAGCGTCTTTGGAGTGCGTGCGGCACAGGCCGCCGCTTTGGTAGTCCCGTCATTGGCCAACCCACGAAGGACTACCAAAGCGGCGGCCTGTGCCGCACGCACTCCAAAGGCTTCGCCAATCCAGCGCCCTACTGCTTTTTCACTGCACTGCTTTCCACAACGATTGCCACGATTGGTGCAGCAGTTCGTCAATGCGCCGCCAATCGGCTTCCGACACGCCACCCGCTGCGGCTTTGTCATCGCGGATAAGCATCGCTTCGGCGCGCAAGCGGGCGTGTTCGGCGAAACGTTCGGCGGGCAGTTGAAACAGTTCAGCCTGCAATTCGGCCAGTGAACGCGCCAGGTCGCCGTCTTTTTGCTGCGCGCGTTGGCGATGGATGATCCACCACTCCAATTCCAGCTTGGCGGCGCGTTCGACATCAAACGGCGTATCGCTTTGCGCGCGGATGTCGCGGTAAAAGTTGCGCAGGTTCGGCAGTGCCTGTTCATAATCTGCGCGCTGCTTTCCTTCCTTAAAAACAAACGCCGCCCTGGCCGCCTGATAGGCGGCTTCGTTCGAGCGCACAAGAGTCATGCGGTATTGCGAACGCATCAGTTCGGCCAGTTGGGTGAACAGCGCGAGCCGCTCCTTGTCGTAATACGAACGCCACATCGCGGTCTCGATGCGCGCAACTGCTTGTGGGTCGAACTCGCGCAGCTTGGTCTGGCGCGGGACGTATAGATCGTAGCCAAGCCAGCCCAGCGCACCCGCCAGCACGGCCAGCACGAGCCAGCGCCCGCGTTTGCGGCGGCCAGATGCAGGAAGATTTGAATCAGCCATAAACACTCTCCGGTTGATAAGGTGGTCAACGTGTGAAGCTACGAAACGGCTGCGGGCGGCGGATTCATTTGCAGGCAGCGGGCCAAACGCCAGCGGGCACGCTTGTTTTGCGCAACCTCAGCCCGCTGCGTTATCTTAGGTCATCAAATTTTTACCTAATCAATTCACCCGACAGCGAACGGGCAAATCAACCAGCGCCGCCATTTTTGATTTTTGCCTTTTGCTTTTCACCCTGTACCGCATTGCCCTATGAAAAAACTGAAAGACAGTCTGCCCCAGCAAACCGATCAATTATTGAGCCAACACACCGCCGAAACCGAAAGCCTGGCCCGCCAGATGCGGCTCGGCTTGGCGCTCACCGCGCTCGCCGCCGCGCTTTGGACATGGCAATACGCGGGGCGCGTGACGAGCATGTACCTGTTCATTACCGCGCTCTGGGGCGTCGCCTTTTTCGCCGGGAAGTTGCGCGCCAAACGCGGCGCACCCAATTTTCGTGAAGACACGATGACGCTGATTGACATCACGCTCGTGCACGTCAGCCTGCTGGCCTTTATCGTGCAGGGCTTTTTCCCCTATTACGGTGGCGGTCTGGTGCTGTTTTATTTTCCGATTCTGGCCGCCGCCGCCGCCCGCTATAACGCTGGGCTGGTGCTGAAGGCCGGAGCCTATGCCGCGCTGGGCTGTCTGGTGTTGTCGCTGTATGGCGGCAGCCCGCCCTGGTTCAAAGTCGCCGCGCTCGCGCTGACCACCTTCGTCGGCTTCAACGCCGCGTTTAACCCGAAAATGCTGCTGACCAAGCTGGCGAATCAAGTGGCCGAACAAGGCTTCGCGGCGGGCGCACAGCAAAAAGAATATGAGCTGACGGCGCAGATTCACCAGCTATTCATGCCGCCGCCGATTGTGGATTTGCCGCAGGTCTGGTTCTCATCCAAACACGGCGCGGGCACTGAAACGGTGGGCGATTACTTCCACATCTTCAGCACGCCGCGCGGCCCGCTGCTGATCGTCGGCGACCTGCCGGGCCGTGGCGTCGAAGCGCTGGGCAACCTCGCGCGCATTCACCAACAATTGCTGCTGGTCGTCAACCGCGAACCTGAGTTGCCGAAGATCGCCGCCGAATTAAACAAGATCGTCTATGAACTCTATGCCGGCGCGCGCCCGTTCACCTGCGTGCTGGCCGAGTGGGAAGGCGAAGAGATGCGCTACTTGAACGCCGGGCACTTGCCGATCATTCAGCGCACCAAGTCAGAACAACTTCAATTGCCGGTCAACAACGCCCCGCTCGGCGTTACTTCCGACGCGGCGTTTACCGAAAGCGTCGTGCCCTGTGCCGCGCGCGACTTGCTGCTGTTTTTCACCGATGGCCTTTACAGCAAAGTCACCAGCGAACGCGACAAAGGCATTGCCGAAATCGCGCGTCTGGCCGCGGAATTCACCGGCGCCGAAGTCACCACGCTGTGCCACCGCATCTTTGATTGCGCCCAACCGGGTTACGAACCGTTGAAGGATGACGCGACGATGGTCGTGATTCGGCGGCAAGCAACGGCTGTGGCGGCGGCAGCGGACAACAAAGCCTGAAGGTCTTAGCAAAGAATTTTTCGCTGCCG
>JANOWX010001077.1:0-2052 GCA_031418175.1 Acidobacteriota bacterium
AGGAACGCATTCCGCAAGGCGTGCCGCTGGCCCGCTTCCGCGCCGAAGAGCTGTTGCCGGGGCGCATCGTCAACCCGCTGAGCGCGCCGCTCGCCGTCAGTTTCGATTCGCCTCATCAGCGGACGCCGCGCACTCAGTTAATTTCGAACGGTGAATATTCCGTGATGGTGACGGCGGCGGGTGCAGGCGCTTCAACCTGTACCGCTCAATCAGCATCGCGTTGGGCCGTGACGCGCTGGCGCGAAGACGGCACACGCGATCACTGGGGCAGCTTTTGCTATGTGCGCGACGTGCGCACCGGCGCGCTCTGGTCAACCGGCTATCAACCCACCACGCGCGCGCCGCAAAGTTATGAAGTGACTTTCACCGAAGAGCGCGCCGTCTTCAAACGGCTCGACTCAGGGATTCACACGCAGACCGACATCATCGTCTCGCCCGAAGACAACGCCGAAGTGCGTTGCGTGACGCTCACCAATCGCTCGGCGCGCGTGCGTGAAATCGAAGTGACGAGTTACGCCGAAATCGTGCTGGCGACGCCCGCCGCCGATGTCGCGCATCCGGCGTTCAGCAATCTTTTTATCGAGACTGAATTCGTGCGCGCCGACAATTCGCTCATCGCGCGCCGTCGTCCGCGTTCGCCTAATGATCCGACAGTTTTTGCCGTACACACCGTTGCCACCGAAGGCGACGCCATTGGCGCGGTGCAATATGAAACGAGCCGCAATCGTTTTCTGGGACGCGGCCACGACCCGCGCGCGCCGCTCGCCGTGACCGAAGACCGTCCGCTTTCCAACACCGCCGGCACGGTACTCGATCCGATTTTCAGCCTGCGCCAGCGCGTGCGCTTGCAGCCCAACGAAACGGCGCGCCTGACGTTTTCGACCGCCGTCGCCCACTCGCGCGAACACATTTTGATGCTGGCCGACAAATATCACGACATCACGATCTTCGCGCGCGTCGAACGGCTGGCGTGGACGATGGCGCAAATTCAACTGCGCCACCTCAACATCGAAGCGCGCGAGGCGCATCTCTTTCAGCGACTCGCCGGGCGCGTTTTATATTCCGACAATGCCTTGCGCCCGCGCTCAGACGTACTGATGCTGAATCAAAAGACGCAAGCTGAATTATGGAAGTACGGCCTCAGCGGCGACCTGCCCATCGTGCTGGTGCGCATCAGCGCGACGGGCGATCTCGAGACGGTCAGGCAAGCATTGCGGGCGCACGAATACTTGCGGCTCAAGGGGCTGCCGATTGATCTGGTGATTCTCAACGATCACCCGACCAGTTATTTGCAATCGTTGCAGGATGAGCTTCAGTTGCTGTTGCGTTCGACCGGCTTGCAAACCTTGCAGGATCAGCCGGGCGGCGTTTATGTGTTGCGCGCTGACGTGATGACCGAAGCAGACAAGATTCTGTTGCACACCGTGGCGCGCGTCGTATTCGTCACCGAACGCGGCACGCTCGAAGAGCAACTCGCGCGGCGTTCGCCAGAAGATGGTAAAGCGGATGGCAAAGCGGCCGGCAAATCGTTGCCGCCCCCTTTCGCGCCGCGCTTCCCCTCGCGCACTTATCCAGAAGCGCCGGCCGTCAGTGTGGCCGACCTGCAATTTTTTAACGGCCTCGGCGGCTTTGCGCGCGATGGGCGTGAATACGTCACGGTATTGAATGAAGGCCAGTGGACGCCTGCGCCGTGGACGAACGTCATCGCCAACGAACACGATTTCGGCTTTCAGGTGACGGAATCAGGCGGTGGTTTCACTTGGTCGGTCAACAGCCGCGAGAACCGCTTGACGCCCTGGTCGAATGACGCAGTGAGCGACGCGCCCGGCGAAATCATTTACCTGCGCGACGAAGAGAGCGGGGCCGTATGGACGCCGACGCCCCTGCCCGTGCGCGAAACGGAAGCCTATGTCATTCGCCACGGACAGGGTTACACGATCTTTGAGCATACGAGCCACGGCCTGGCCCAGAACCTGATGTTGTTTGTGCCGCTGGATGCGCCGGTCAAGGTTTCGGTTTTGCGCTTGACCAATACGACCGAACGCCGCCGCA